>CAZRGD010000213.1:0-5164 GCA_964599505.1 uncultured Nitrospirota bacterium
GCGGCACAGGCAGCAACGCGCGAGCTCGACCTTGCCCTGCAGGGATGCACCATGAGGACATGAAGATCATGAAGGGTTGGGATCCCGATTCTTCATGTCCTTCATACTCTTCATGGTGAAAGCGGTGTCGGGGATGGTGCCCAACGCTCCCACGCGGTTCGCGCCACCGGATCGACAAGCCGCCGCCCCCTCTGCGTCTCCGCGTCTCTGCGCGAGGCCCTACCCGACGATTACGGTCCCTCCGCCCTTGCTGTTCCCACCCCAACTGCGTGCTAATGTTGGGGATGGCCACGCCCGAGGGGGGCGGCGCTCAATCGAGAGACGGAGGCAACGATGTTCGACACGATGCGCAAGATGATGCTCGTGGGGCTCGGCGTGCAGGAGAAGGCGCGCGAGATGTTGGACGAGATGGTGGAGAAGGGAACGATCAGCCGTGAAGACGGCGACACCATGCTCAACAAGCTCATGGGCCAGGCCGAGGCGAACGTGAACACGATGGAGGAGAAGATGAAGGAGATCGTCGCCTCCATCCTCTCCACCATGGACTTCCCCACGAAGGGCGACGTGGAGGAGCTGCGTGACCAGGTGGCGCTGCTGCAAAAGTCGATCGATAAGCTCCAGGGGGACGGGAGCTGAGCCGCCGCGACGCCATCGGCGGCAGGCGCAGGAACGGGAGGATGTGGAGGGGTAAGGGGCAGGGGGTCTTGTGATCCACCTCCCCTTCAACCAGCCACGCATCCGCCAGCTCCGACGGCTGCGCACCATCATCGGGGTCTTCGGCAAGTACGGCTTCGGGGAGTTTATCCATAGCCTCAACCTCGAGGGGTTGACCTCCTTTGCCCGGCGGCTGCGCCACTTCGGCCGGGTGCAACCGAAGGGCGAGGTGCGGCGACTGAGCGGCCCCCGGCGCCTACGCCGCGCCATCGAGGAGCTCGGCCCCGCGTTCATCAAGTTCGGCCAGATTCTCTCCACCCGCCCCGACCTGGTCCCGGACGACTACGGCCGCGAGCTCGCCCGTCTCCAGGACCGCCTGCCGCCCTTCGACAGCACCGCGGCGCGCGAGGTGATCGCCGAGGAGCTCGGCAAGCCGGTCGAGGAGCTCTTCGCCACCTTCGTCGACCCGCCCCTGGCCGCCGCCTCCATCGCCCAGGTCCACGCGGCGGAGCTCGCCGACGGTAGCCAGGTGGTGGTGAAGGTGCAGCGACCGGGGATCGAGTCCCTGGTAGAGACCGACGTCCACATCCTCCTGCGCCTCGCCGCCCTCGCCCAGCGCTCCATCCCCGAGGCACGCCAGCTCGATCTGGTCGGGCTCATCCACCAGTTCGCCCGCACCATCCGCCAGGAGATGGACTTCTCCCTGGAGGCGGCGAACGCCGAGCGGATGGCGGCAAACTTCAAGGACCAGCCGAAAGTGGTGGTGCCGAAGATTCACTGGGACTACACCAGCCGCCGGGTCCTGGTGATGGAGCGGGTCTCGGGGATCCGGATCACCGATTTCGAACGCTACGACCTGGTGGGGGCGGATCGGCAGCGGGTGGCACGCACCTGCGCCGACGCCTACCTGAAGATGCTCCTGGAGGACGGCTGTTTTCATGCCGACCCCCACCCGGGGAACCTCATGGTCCTGGAGGGCGACCGGGTCGCCTTCCTCGACTTCGGCCAGTGGGGCAACGTCGGCAGCGACAAGGAGGTGCAGGAGTTTTTCGATGCCTTCATCGCCTTCATCAATCGCGACTTCGACCGTCTGGTGGACTACTTCATCCGCCGCGGCACGGCCCACGGCGAGAGCCCACCCCCCGGCTTTCGTGACCGTTTCCGCCGCGAGCTGCAAGACTTTCTGGAGCCGTACTACGGCCGCACCCTGAAACAGATCAACGCCGGCGACTACATCAACCGAGTCCTGCGCCTGGCCATGGACCTCAACCTGCGGGTGCCGGCCGAGCTCTACCTGATCAACAAGGTGCTGCTGAGCCTGGAGGGGCTGGTGCGTCAGCTCGACCCCGGCTTCGACTTCATCGAGGTGGCGAAGCCGTACGCCATGCGCCGCCTCGCCCGCAGCCGCGGGCCTGCGGGGTGGGCGGAGGCGGCGCGCGTCTGCTCCGGCGACTACCTCGACGCCTTCCGCGACCTGCCGGTGCAGGCGCGGACCATCCTCCAGAAGATGGTCGACGACCAGATGCACGCCGACATCTCGATCACCAACCTGGAGGGGTTCACCCACCACATCGACCGGGCGAGCAACCGCCTCGCCTTCGCCCTGATCACCGCCTCGGTGGTGGTCGGCTCGTCGCTCTTGGTACGCGCGAGCGGCGCCGGCGAGGGCGGCATCTCCACCTTCGGCGTGGTCGGGTTCACCCTCGCCGGCACCTTCGGCCTCTGGCTCCTCATCTCCATCGTCAAGGGGGGCAAGCTGTGAGGGTGATGGGGCTCGACGTGGGCGAACGGCGCATCGGCGTCGCCCTCTCCGACCCCCTCGGGAGCTTCGCCCAACCGCACACCACGGTGACGGTGGAGGGGCGCAAGACCGACGTCCCGCGGCTCGCCGCCATCGCCCGCGACCACGAGGTGGGGGCGCTGGTCGTGGGGCTGCCGTTGCACATGCACGGCGAGGAGGGCGAGGCGGCGAAAAAGGCGCGGCGGCTGGGCAACGCCCTCGGCGCCAACCTCGGCCTCGATGTTGCCTACTGGGACGAGCGACTCACCACCGTGCAGGCAGAGCGGGTGCTGATCGAAGGCGGCGTGCGCCGCAAGCAGCGCAAGGGAGTGATCGACCAGGTGGCCGCGGTCCTCATCCTCCAGGCCTACCTCGACAGCCGCGCCCCGGCCGACGATCTCGACCCCTTCGACGACGACTACGACCCCTTTGATACGTGACCGTGGGCGAGGCGTGAGCGTGAGAAGGGCATGGCTACGGGGGCGCCGCATCGTGGCGATAGCGGCGGGGCTGATGGGAATCGCCGCGGCGGTGAGCGCCGCCGTCATCTACCTCCAGCTCACCCATTGGGGAGCGACCCCACTCACCCTGCCCGACGAGGGCACGGTCGTGGTGGTGACCCCTGGAGCACCCCTGCACCAGATCGCGACACGGCTGGCCACGGAGCACATCCTCGACCGACCCCGCCGCTTCGAGCACCTCGCCCGCCTGCGGGGCGTGGCCGGCCGCATCCAGGCGGGCGAGTACCGCCTCACCCCACCGTTCACCCCGGATGGGCTCCTCGCCCTGCTCGTCCGTGGCCGCGTCTGGCACCACACCCTCACCATTCCGGAGGGGCTGACGGTGGCGGAGATCGCCGCCCGGGTAGAGGCGGCGGGGATCGGGACCGCCGCCGACTTCCTTGCCGCCTGTGCCGACCCGGCGCTGCTGTCCCGCACCGCGCCCGACACCCCCACAGTGGAGGGCTACCTGCTCCCCCAGACCTACCAATGGCAACGCCCCACCACCGCGGCGGCGTTCGCCCAGCGGATGGTCGCGGCCATGGCCCAGGCATGGACCCCGGAGCGGGCGGCGGCTGCCGCCGCCCTCCACCTCGACCGCCACCAGACCCTCACCCTCGCCTCGATCGTCGAGAAGGAGACCGGGCGGCCCGAGGAGCGGCCGATCATCGCCGCCGTCTTCCTCAACCGCCTCCGGCGCAAGATGCGCCTCCAGTCCGACCCGACGGTGATCTACGGGATCGCCCGGTTCGACGGCAACCTCACCCGCGCCGACCTCGAGCGCGACACCCCGTACAACAGCTACACCCGCTTTGGCCTCCCCCCCACCCCCATCTGCAACCCGGGGGTCGCGGCGGTCGACGCGGTCCTCCACCCGGCGACCACCGACGCCCTCTACTTCGTCGCCCGCGGTGACACCACCCACGTCTTCTCCGCGACGCTGGCCGAGCACGAGCGGATGGTGGATCGGTATCAACGGCATCGGCGCCGCAAGTAGGCGTGAAGGGCTTGATCGAGCCCAAGTCCGACCGGCTCCCGGCTTGGTCCGAGTGATCGGCTTCGTCCCCAGCCAAGAAGAGAATTTACTATTCTCAGAACTTTCAGGATCTGAAAATAGTAAACCCCTCTGTTTGCATACGCGAAAAAAGGAAAAGAATGAAAGTACCACTGCAACGCTATTCTCGCTGCCAAAAATAAGGTCACACCTTACTATCGAATTTACTATAAAATGAAAATAAATAAACCATGCCGTCGCCCCCAGAGCCTGGAGACATCGTGGAGACGAAAGCCAACGCACCGGGTCGCCTGATCCGCTGTCCCGAGGGGTACACCGCCTTCCTACCCCATCCACTGCCGCCGGGCCTGACATGGACCGACTCCCTGGTGCGCTCTCTGTCGGACGCGACCCTGATGATCGGCCGCCTCGGTGGAGAAGGACGGCGACTACCCGACCCCCATCTGCTCATCCGACCCTTCGTGCACAAGGAGGCAGAGCGATCCAGCCGCATCGAGGGGACCCAGGCCACCTTGGGCGAGGTGCTGGCGGTGGATGCGGGCATCCCCGTGAGATGCCGTCCCGAAGACCTCCGCGAGATCGCCAACTATGTGGATGCCCTCGACTACGGGATCGATCGCCTGAAGACCCTTCCACTGTCGATACGCCTGGTCCGTGAGCTCCACGCCCGCCTGATGGAGGGGGTACGGGGCAATCAGGCAACGCCCGGTGAGCTCCGCCGCAGCCAGAACTGGATCGGGGCGCCGGGGTGCACGGCGGTCAACGCCACGTATGTGCCGCCCCCTCCAGCAGAAATGGTGGAGGCTCTCAATGGCTGGGAAAAGTTCCTCCACGACACCTCCCTCCCCCCCCTGGTACAGATCGCCCTCGCCCACTACCAGTTCGAGGCGATCCACCCCTTCCTTGACGGCAACGGCCGGGTAGGGCGTCTCTTGATCACCCTCTTCATGGTGGAACGGCAGCTCCTTCCCTCTCCCCTGCTCTATCTCAGCGCCTTCTTCGAGGCGACCCGTGACGATTATTACGAACGCCTGCGGGGGGTCAGCAGCCACGGGGCGTGGGGGGCGTGGTTGGAGTATTTTCTCAACGGCGTCACTCGCCAGGCGGAAGACGCCCTCAGCCGCGCGACGCGCATCAACACCCTGTTGGGTGACTGGCGCCTGCTAGGAGTCTGTCGGACTTTCGGTCCCGATCGTCGTATTCTACCGGGGTCGT
>CAZRGD010000214.1:0-5145 GCA_964599505.1 uncultured Nitrospirota bacterium
GGGAGTGGGTGACAGAGTGAAGAGGCGGTAGAAAGTAGGAAGTAGAAGGTAGAAAGGGGGGCTGCGAAAGGGGAAAAGGCGGCCATCGGCGCCATCCCGACCGCCGCAGACCGCTGGCAGCGCGTGCGGAACCCGCACGGTGGCACCCTTTCCCGCCCTGCATCGGGGAGAGCGCCCCCCTGTCTCCTGTCTCCTATCTCCTGTCTACTGCTACAAGGCGCTCGCGGCGGAGCGAGGAAAAAGGGGACAGGACCCTTTTTGGGGGCGGGCACGGTGGGTACGTGGTTTTTGCGGACCGCTTCTCTACTCCTCTACCTTCACCGTCCTCCCCGCTAGCCGCTCCCGGCGGAAGCCGCGTACGGTGGTGAAGGCCTCCGCCACCACCCCGAGGGCGAGGCAGAAGATCAGCGCGCCGACGATTGCCACCGTCCACTGCTCACCGTGGATCGCCTTGGCGATGCCGATCACCATCCCGGAGACGGTGGCGGCGAGGACCAGGACCATGGGGACGAGGGTGTAGATGATCGGCCGGCGGCGCCGGTAGAGGTAGACGGTGACGGTGAGCAGGGTGAGGCCGGCGAGGATCTGGTTGGTGGTCCCGAAGAGGGTCCAGAGGAAGATCCCCGCGGGGGTCGGTTGGCCGTTCACCGACACCTTGAAGAAGGCGAAGAAGCCGATCGCCCCCACTGCCACCAGGGTGGAGAGGTAGCGGTTCTGCAACGGCTTCACCCCGATCACCTCGGCGATCTCCTCGATGTTGAAGCGCAACAGCCGGGCGCCGGTGTCCACTGAGGTGAGGGCGAAGGCGACCACCACCACCGAGATGAAGGCCATGGCCAGCGGTAGCGGCAGGCCGAGGGCGGCGAGGAAGTGGCCGGTCCCCTGGATGAAGATGCCGAGCTTCTGGTGCAGCCCGGCGGCTTGCGCCCAGCTCCCATAGAAGGCGGCCCACTGGCGGTGGCTGGAGAAGGCGCCGGCGGTGGTGGCCAGGACCGCGATCAGCGCCAGGAGCGACTCGCCGATCATCCCCACGTAGCCAATAAAGGGGGCGTCGGACTCGCGGTCGATCTGCTTCGCGGTGGTCCCCGAGGCGACCAGGCCGTGGAAGCCGGAGACCGCGCCACAGGCGATGACGATGAACAGGAAGGGGATGAGCGGCGGCGCGCCCACCGGGTGGGGGTTGATCGCCGGCGCCTCCCAGACCGGGCGCAGGACGAAGAAGCCGGCGAGCATGGCAAAGAGGGCGGTGTACAGGAGCAGGGAGTTGAGGAAGTCACGAGGTTGCAGGAGGAGCCAGACGGGCAGGACCGAGGCGGCGAAGGCGTAGATCAGCAGGGTCCACATCCATGCCGCCTTGGAGACCCCGGTGATCGGCATGGAGAGCCCCACCCAGGTGGTGATCAACATGAGGCAGAAGCCGACGCCGATGAGCGGCCACAGGGGCATGTGCCGCTTGTGGATGAGGAAGCCGATCACCATGGCGATGAGCATCAGGGCGTAGGTGGGAAAGACCGCCTCCGGGTGGGCGCCATTGGGGATGTGGACCGCGTCCGGGGCGGTAAACAGGCCGGCGATTACCAGGACGAAGACCCCCATGGCGAGGGCCACAAGGAAGAAGATCACCAGGAGAAAGAGGATCCTGGCGCGCGGCGAGATCACATCCTTGGCGATCGAGCCCACCGAGCGGCCGTCGTGGCGCACCGACAGGACGAGGGCGGAGAAGTCGTGGACCGCCCCCACCATCAGGGTGCCGAGGACCACCCACAGCATCGCCGGCAGCCATCCCCAGATCACCGCGATCGCCGGCCCGAGCATCGGCGCCAGGCCGGCGATGGAGGCGTAGTGGTGGCCGAACAGGACGTACCGGTTCGACGGCAGGTAGTCGACGTCGTCGCGCAGGGTGTGGGCCGGTGTCGGCCGGGCGTCATCGAGGACAAAGACGCGCCGGGCGAGGATCCGCTTGGCGTACAGGCGATAGAAAAGAACGTAGAGGACGAGGACGCAGCAGGTGATCGCGACGGGTGACATGGGAGACCTCCGGAGGCGGGCGTCGGCGCGACCGCCGGCGGAGGGTACACCGTGGTCGCGGCGACTCGGAGGGGGGCGAGGAGAGCCATCATCGTCGGCTCCAAATCGGGATCGCTATCGAAATCGGGATCGGGATCGGGATCGATCCCCACCCGCGGGTCCGCGGTACGGATCGGTACCGGGAGGCGTCCTGAACGGCGGTCCACCGGCGGGAGCATGGCCTTGGACGAGATCCGATCCCGATAGCGATCCCGATTTCGATGGCCCGACTGCTGTTTCACCCTGTGGGTGGGTGGCCGCGCGGCATGGGGGTGTGGCAACCGCTTGCCGCGGCGGTAATAGAGGTGGAGTGGAGACGATCAGGGGGAGAGGGTGTTGCGTGAGGAGCCGCCCCCCCCCCAGTGGCGCTCACGCTCCACCGGCCCCATATTGGGGGGCTCGGAACCGGGCCGGTTGCCCGCGAAAGGATCCCGATGAAGAACGCCGTACGAACGATCGTGTTGATGTCCCTGCTCACCGTGGTCCTCATGTGGGCCGGCGGTGTCCTCGGTGGGCGCGGCGGGGCGATCATCGCCCTGGTGCTGGCCGGGGTGATGAACGTCGGCTCCTACTGGTTCTCCGACAAGGTGGTGATCCGCATGTACCACGGCCGCGAGGTCACCTCCGGGCCGCTGTACGAGGTGGTGCGCGAGCTCACCACCCGTGGCCAGCTCCCCATGCCGAAGGTCTACACCCTCCCTCAGCCGACCCCCAACGCCTTCGCCACCGGCCGCAACCCGGCCCACGCGGCGGTCGCCGCCACCGAGGGGCTGGTGCGGATGCTCTCGCGTGACGAGCTCATGGGGGTGATGGCGCACGAGATGAGCCACGTGAAGAATCGCGACATCCTCACCGGTACCGTCGTCGCCACCCTCGCCGGCGCGATCACTTACCTCGCCACCATGGCCCAGTGGGCTGCCCTGTTCGGCGGCCTCGGTCGCGACCGCGACGGTGACTCCAACCCCTTCGCCCTGATCGCCATGATGATCATCGCGCCCCTGGCGGCGATGATCATTCAGATGGCGATCTCCCGGTCGCGCGAGTACCAGGCCGACGCCTCCGGCGCGCGCCTGTGTGGCAACCCCCACTACCTCGCCTCGGCGCTGAAGAAGCTGGAGGCCGCCAACACTCAGGCGCCGATGCAGGTGAACCAGGCGACCGCCCACATGTTCATCGTCAACCCCCTGCGCGGCGGCGGCATCGCCAAGCTGTTCGCCACCCACCCGCCGATGGAGGAGCGGATCCGGCGGCTGGAGGCGATGACGCGCGGATGATCGCCACCGACTCCGCCTCCGGGCATCGCCGCCTCCTCGCGGCACTCCTGCTCCTCGCCCTCCTCCTCGCCGTCCCGGCGGCTCATGCCGAATGGCCGGGGCGGGTGGCAGCGGCGGCGCGCCTGCGGCCCGGTACCTTCCTGGTGGCGAGCCGCGACCTGGGTGATCCCAACTTTCGCCAGACGGTGATCCTCCTGGTGGAGTACGGAAAAAAGGGCGCCACCGGCCTGATCCTCAACCGCCCCACCAAGCTCCCCTTCGCCAAGGCGATCCCGGAGATCGATTCCCTCAAGCGGCTCGGCATCAACCTCTACCTCGGGGGACCGGTGGCGCGCTACCGGGTGGGGCTCCTGGTGCGCTCTCCCAAACCCCTGCCGGAAAACCACGCCCGCCACCTCTTTGGTCCGATCTACTTCTCCACCCGTCTCGCCACCCTCCTCCGGCTGGTCCAGGAGGTGCCGGAGGGGGTGACCCTCCACGCCTACGCCGGCCACGCCGGGTGGGGGCCGGGGCAGCTCGAGTCGGAGATCCGCCGCGGCGGCTGGCACGTCCTCGAGGGCGACGCCGCCACCTGCTTCGACACCGAGCCCTCTGATGTGTGGCCCACCCTCATCGAGCGGGTCGAGCCGCGGGCGATCCTCACCCGCCTGATGGCCCCGCTGGCCCCCTGGGGGCGGCGACCATGAACCCCGAGGCGGTCCGTGATGCCCTGCGCGAGGTGGTCGACCCGGAGGTGGGGGTCAACGTGGTCGACCTGGGCCTCGTCTACGAGGTCACCGTGGAGGGGGACGCGATCTCCGTCGACCTCGCCATGACCAGCGCCGCCTGTCCCCTGGGGAGCCACCTGAAAGGGGAGGCGGAGGCAGCGATCCGCCGCCACCTGCCGGCGGCCGGCGCGGTGGAGGTGAAACTGGTGGAGGAGCCCCCGTGGACCCCGGAGCGGATGAGCGAGGCGGCGCGTGAGGCCCTCGGCTGGTAATGAGTGTGGTGGGGGGCTCGTCGGTGGTGAAGGGAGAGGTGGAACGCGGACCTACGCGCTCAGGGTAGTGACGACACCCGCCTGAATGATGCGCCGGTCGCGAGTGAGGAGGGTGGCGCCCAGGAGTCGGGTGGTGGCGACGATGATCCGGTCGGCCGGGTCCCGGTGGAAGGTGGTAGGCAGCGCCGCGACCTCGGCGGCCACCGCGGGGGAGATCCCGCAACGACGTACCAGGGGCGGGGCGGTCGCCTGCTCCAACCACCCTCGCAGGGGCAGGGTGAGGCGGATCCGCCCCAACTCGGCGAGGGTGGCGATCTCCCACAGGGTGATGTCGGAGACCAGGAGAGGGGCCTCCGGCCCGGCTTCGGAGAGGATGTGGCGCTCGCGCTCGGTGAGGTGGTCTCCCGCCTCAAACCACCAGAGCAGGATGTGCGTGTCGAGGAGGTAGCTCACTGCCCCGAAGCCTCGGCCTCCCACACCTCCGCCGGGAGGACCGGCTCGACGACGTCGCCGAGGATCTCCACGCTCCCCGCGAGCCCCGCTTGCGGATAGCCGTCGGTTCGGTCGACGGCGGGGAGGAGCTGGGCGACCGGTCGCCCGCGCTTGAGGATGGTGACCCCTTCACCGGTGGTGGCAACCTCGTCGAGGATTGCCAGGCACTTGGCCTTGAAGTGGGTGGCGTTGATGGTCTGCATGTGACCAGTCTAGGTGACCAGTCATGTTTCAACAACCATGCCTCCGGGTGGCGGCAAATGTCGAGAACGTCCCCACCGGCCGTCTGCCGTTTGCGACCGACGCCGACGGGGCTGCCTGATCTCTCTGAGG
>CAZRGD010000215.1:0-5139 GCA_964599505.1 uncultured Nitrospirota bacterium
AGACCCGGCCGCGCGGCCAGGGGGCCATGCTCACCGCCTGGGAGCTCGCCGGAGAGGGGATCGACCACGCGGTGATCGCCGACAACGCCGCCGCGTTGCTCATGGGACGGGGAGAGATCGACCTGGTGATCGTCGGCTCGGACCGGATCGCCGCAAATGGCGACGTGGCGAACAAGATCGGCACCCTGGAGAAGGCGATCTGCGCCCACCATTTTCACATCCCCTTCTACGTCGCCGCCCCCACCTCGACAATCGACTGGGGGTGTCCCACCGGCGTGGAGATCCCCATCGAGGAGCGTGACGCCGACGAGGTCCTCACCACCTGGGGGACGGATGCGGCTGGTGAGATCGTCCGGGTGCGCACCGCCAACCCCACCTCCACCGCCCTCAACCCCGCCTTCGACGTCACCCCGGCGGCGCTCATCACCGGGATCATCACCGAGCGCGGGGTAGTAAAGCCGGGGGAGCTGGCGCAGGTGCGGCGGTAACGAGAGCGCCCAACCCGGCCCCTGTCCGCGAGGCCGAAAATTCACCTTCAGGCCTGCGGCTGCCGCGGCAGGCCCTGCGGACCTGAATCGCCGGCAGGAGCCGGCTCCTACCAGATGACCGGACCGAAGGCGGAAAACCCGCCGATTTCCGTGATATGGGTAGGAGCGGGCTCCTGCCCGCGATCCGCGGCCAAAGGCCGCGGCAGGCCCGAAGGGCCTGAATCGCCGGCGGGAGCCGGCTCCTACCGGGAGTCCGGGCCAAAGGCGCATGGATTACCTGCTCTCGTGACCTCGGTAGGAGCGAGCTCCCGCTCGCGATCCGCGGCCTTCGGCCGCGGCAGGCCCGAAGGGCCTGGCCCCCCCTACGGCGCGATCACCTTCACCAGGTCACCGCCGCGTGGGCTGGGGGCACCATCGTAGCCGTTGAAATAGGAGAGCCAACGGCCGTCGTGGCCGGGGGTGGGGTCGACCTCGGCGAGGATGGCGAAGGTGGTACCGGCCTTGGCCCGCTGGACCCGCAGGTGGAGCGGCCGAGCCATGGCCGCCTCGCGCCGGGTGAGGGGGGCGAGGGTGGCGGTGATCCGGTCGAAGGCGGGGACGATGCGGTCGAACGAGGCACGCGGGGCGATCGCGGTGACCACCGCGACGTGGCCCTGGTGGACCCATACGGTGATCCGTGCCCCCACCGGCTTGCCGTTGGCCGTCGCCTCCACATCGACGACCTGGGCACCGTGGGGGTGACGCGACCAGTGCGGCTTCGCCTGGCTGTTGAGCTTGGCGAGGAGCCCCTGCATCACCGTCTGGCTGGTCTCGCCGGCACGGCCGGTGCGCATCCGCGCCTTCCAGGCGACGCCGCCGCCGCGCGGGGTGAGCAGGAGCCGGCCGCGGGCGGTGCGCGCCTGCCACCCGGCGGGGATGGTGAGCCCCACGTCGTGGCGCACGTTGAGGTAGCGGTGGTTCACCACCCGGCCCTGGTCGGGCGATGGCCCCACCGGGATGCCGTCGATCGTCCGTAGATAGGCGGAGCGGCCCACCAACTTGCCACCTGGGTTGGCGCGCTCCAGGGCACGCATCCGCTCGATCCGCTGCGCCGTCTCCGGGTGGGTGGCGAAGAGGCCGTGAAAGCCGCCGCCGTCGGCGTCGCGCTCCTGCCGCTCGAGGGTCTCGAAGAAGTGGTGGAGCTGGCTCGTGTCGTAGCCGGCCGCCGCGGCGTACTCCAGCCCCAGCTTGTCCGCCTGGAGCTCCTCCTTGCGGCCGTAGCCGCGCACGGTGGCGGTGAAGGCGAGGTCGGAGAGCTGGGTCCAGTTGGCGAGCCCCGGCTCCAGGAGGAGGGCGACGCCGCGCAGGAGCTGATAGCCCGCCTGCTGGGTGTAGCGGGTGACACCGTGGCGGGCGGTGACGTGGCCGATCTCGTGGCCGATGACGCCGGCGAGCTCCGCCTCGTTGTTCAGCTCGGCGAGCAGCCCCCGGGTGACGTAGACGTAGCCACCCGGGAGGGCGAAGGCGTTGAGGACGGGGGAGTCGAGGACGGTGAAGTGGTAGGTGAGGCCGGGCCGGTGGGAACGGGCGGCGAGCTGGCGACCGACCCGCGCCACGTACTGCTGCACCGCCGGCGCCTGGAGCTCACCGTACTGTTGGAGGATCTCCGGGTGCTCGCGCGCCCCGAGGTCGACCTCCTGCTCGGTGGAGAGGAGGGCCACCTGGCGACGCCCGGTCACCGGGTTCACCGCACAGGCAGCCACCACCACGAACGCCGCGGCGACGAGCCAGCGCCCCATCTGCCTACCGGTAGTCCTTGATGAACTCGATGTTCTTGCGGATCGACGCGGCGGACGCCTCCATCAGGGCCCGCTCCTCCTCGTTAAGCTCGAAGTCGAGGATCTTCTCCACCCCCTCGATACCGAGAATGCACGGAACGCCCATCATGATGCCGTTGATGCCGAACTCCCCCTGCACGGCCGCGACGCACGGCATCACCCTCTTGGAGTCGGTGACCACCGCCCGCGCCATCTCCGCCACCGAGACGCCGGGGGCGAAGAAGGCGGAGCCGGTCTTCAGGTAGGAGACGATCTCCGCCCCACCCTTCTGGGTCCGGGTGACGATCTCCTGGAGGCGATCCGGGGTAATCAGCTCGCGCACCGGCACGCCGCCGGCGGTACAGAGGCGCAGGAGCGGCACCATCTGGTCGCCATGGCCGCCGAGGACCATCCCCACGACGTCCTGGTAGCTACACCCCACCTCCTCGGCGACGAAGGTCTGAAAGCGCGCCGTGTCGAGGACCCCGGCCATCCCCATCACCTGCTGCTTCGGCAGGCGAGAGACCTGGCGGACGAGCTGGGTCATGATGTCGACCGGGTTGGAGACGACGATGAAGATGGTGTTCGGCGAGTACTCGAGGATCGACTTGGTCACCCCGGAGACGATCCTGGCATTGGTCTCGAGGAGGTCGTCGCGGCTCATCCCCGGTTTGCGTGCCACCCCGGCGGTGATCACCGTGACCACCGAGCCGGTGGTGTCGGCGTAGTCGTTGGTGCCGGTGACGGTGGTGTCGAAGCGGCGCAGGGAGGATGACTCCTGGATGTCGAGGGCCTTGCCCTGGGGGATCCCCTCGACCACGTCGAGTAGGACCACCTCCTGGACACAGTTCATCTCCGCAAAGGCCCGCGCGACGGTGGCACCCACATTCCCGGCGCCGACAACGGTGACTCGCTTCTTCTCCATGGGCACTCTCCCGTAGCTAGAGGGGGGGGTATCTCGCGGCGGTGGCTCCCCTTGCCCCGCACGAAGAGAGGCCAGTGTAGGGAGGGTCCTCGGAGGCGACAAGGCGGGGAACGGTGGCCCTGATCGTCGGTCTCCGAATTTCTGTGGCCGACGAATACGGTGTGATCTCAAATAGTAGACAGTAGGTAGTAGACAGTAGACATGGGGGAGGCGGGTGCGGGGGGAGAGGGCGTCGCTGGCGGTGGACCGGAGGACGGCGGGGGCCTGGAAGGCAAACCTCGCGCGAAGACGCGAAGACGCAGACAACAGGGAAGACGCAGACAACAGGGTCAAGGGAATCACGAGGTGATCACGGTGCAGGCCTGGAAGGCGATTTCCGCTGATCCTCTCTGCGCCTCTGCGCGAGACCCTCAACCGACGATGATGGCGGTGGCCAGTCAGGAGCAAGTAGCAGGACGACACGGGAAAAGGGTCCTGTCCCCTTTTCTCCGATCACCCCTCGTCACCGGTACCGCCCCGGCCGAGGGTGAGGGTGGCGAGAGCGGCGACCAGGGCGACACCGCCGCTCAGGGCGAAGAGGAGGCGCGGGCCGAGGGGGTCGTAGAGGAGGCCGCTGGCGCCATAACCGATGACCATGCCGACCCCGAAGCTCGCCAGGGAGTAGAGCGACTGGCCCGAGGCACGCAACCCCTCAGGGAAGGCATCGTGGGTGAAGTGGATGGCGGCGACGTGGAAGGTGCCGAAGGTGAAGGCGTGGAGGAGCTGTGAGGCGCCGATCGCGACGAGGTTGGTGGTCGTCGCCAGGATGCCCCAGCGCACCGCTGCCAGGAGGAGCGACAGGGCCATCACCCGCCCCTCACCGAGCCGCGCCACCAGGCGGCTCGCCCCGGCCATCACCACCAGCTCGGCCACCGTGGCGATCCCCCAGAGGAGGCCGATGGTCCCCGGCTTCACGCCGATGGAGTCCATGTAGATGGAGAAGAAGCCGTAGTAGGTGCCGTGCGACGCCTGCATCGCCACGCAGGCGACGAGGAAGAGGACGAGGGCGGGCCGCCTGAGGACCGGCAGGAGCGGCGGCACTCGCCGAGGAATCCCCCCGAGGCCGCGCGGCAGGGCCTCGACGGTGAGGGCGTTGAAGACCGCCAGGACGGCCATCCCCGCCACCACGCTCACCATCGGCAGCCAGTTCAGCAGCCGGCCGAAGCCGACCGAGAGGCAGATGAAGCCGAGGGTTCCCCACATGCGCACCCGGCCGTAGTTCCAGCCGAAGTGGCCGACCCCCTCCAGGGTGACCGCCTCCACCAGGGGCAGGAGGGGCACCGAGACCACCGCGTAGGCCGCCATGCACAGGAGAAGCCCACCGAACCGGTGCGGCAAAAACAGCGCGGCGGTGGCGGCCACCGACCCCCAGGCGGCCAGCCGCATCACCCCACGCTGGCGGTGGGTGCGATCGGCCCAGTGGGTGATCGGGAAGCTGAACAGGACGCGGCCCACCGGGACCGCCATGGAGAGGGTACCGATCTCCCAGGAGGAGAGGCCGAGGGACTTACAGTAAAGGTTGAAGTACGGGAGGAAGACCCCGAGGACAGCGAAGTAGGCAAAGTAGAAGGCGCCAAAGCGCAGGGGGTGGGCACGCTCCACCTACGCCTCCCGCCCGACGGCGATCCCCAACCCTGCCGAGGCCGCGGTGCACCGCCACCTCCTCCGCTCACCCCCGATCATCGCGCTCAGCCGCCCTGGGTGAAGGCGACCAGCCGTTCGAGGACCTTGGCGGCCCCGCCCGTGTCGATCGCCACGGCCACCCCCACGACCCCCGCCCCGACCGACCCGGCGCGCCCCCCCGCCCCCAGCGCCCCCGCCCCCCCGCGCAGCCCCCCGTCACCACGCCGCGCCGGCCCACCCCCCAACACCCGCCCGCGGACCCACCCAC
>CAZRGD010000216.1:0-5134 GCA_964599505.1 uncultured Nitrospirota bacterium
GCAAAATCGACTCCGCTGCGCGGAGGAAGATTGATCTGAGGACTAAGTCCGACAGACTCCTAAGGCCACACGTTCGACACCTTAGCGGTTGAAGAGGAAAAAGGTGGTAGCGGCCAGTGCCGCGGCGATCGGCAGGGTGGCGACCCAGGCGAGGGCGATGGTGGTAATCATCCGCCACTTGGCGCCGCCGGTGGCGGCGCCGATGCCGATCAGGGCGCCGGTGGAGACGTGGGTGGTGGAGACCGGTACCCCCCAGCGCGACGCGACGATCACCAGAAAGGAGGTGACCGCGTTGGCGGTGAACCCCTGGCCGTCGTTCATCGTGGTGACCCCGTGGCCGAGGGTCTCCGCCACCCGGCGGGCGGCGATGAGGCCGCCGGCGGCGATCGCCACCGCCACCGCGACGATCGCGTGATCCGAGCCCAGTGCCCCGACCCCGAGGAGCAGAGCGGCGATCTTCGGGGTGTCGTTGAGGCCGCGGGCGAAGCTCACCGCCGCCGCGCTCGCGTAGTGAAACCCGTCGAGGAGCGACTGCGCCTCCACCCCCACGACCCGGCCGCTGTAGCGCTCGGTGCACGCATCGACGGTCGCCGCGGTCAGACGGATGGTCCCCCCCTCCATGCTGGTGGCGCACGCCCCTCCCGCGGGGGCCAGCGCCGGCTCAGCGGTCTCCCCGACGCACAGGCAGCTCTCCTTGCCCACCCCGAGGAGCCGTCGGCTGGTGCGCAAGAGGGGGTAGAGGAGGGCCGCCGCCGCCACCGCGATCACCGGGCTGGCGAGCAGGGGCACGAGGAAGGTGTGGGCGAGGGGTGCCAGGTGGACGTTCCCCACTGCGGCGACGCCGCCGCCGACGAGCGCCCCGACCAGGGCGTGGGTGGTGGAGACCGGCATCCCCACCCGGGTGGCGAGGAGGATGGTTGAAGCCGCCCCCACCGCCACCGCCGGCAGGAAGGCGGGATTGGCGAGGGCGGCGGCGGAGACCAGCCCCTTGCCCGAGAAGGCGGCGAGCAGCCCTTTCGCCGCCACCAGGGCGGTGAGCGACCCGAGCAGCGTCGCCACCGTCGCCACCGCCAGGGCGCGCCGGTAGTCACAGGTGGCGCTCCCAAAGAGGGTCGCAACCCCCTTGAAGTTGTCATTGGCGCCGTTGGCGTAGGCGAGCAGCAGGCCCGCGGCGACGAGCAGAAAGGTGATGGTCATGAGGATCTCCAAGAGGAGCGGCCGGCGGCCGCGAATTAGGTTTAGGTTTTAGCCGCAAATACACGCGAATGGACGCAAATGAAATGGCGTCGAGGGTGGCGGAACCCGAGTCGGTCGGGGCTGCAACGCTCTCCAGCCACCTCGATTCCGGTAGGAGCGGGCTCCTGCCCGCGATCCGCGGCCACAAGGCCGCGGCAGGCCCGAAGGGCCTGGGTCGCCGGCGGGAGCCGGCTCCTACCCAATCACCGGACCTGCCCTCCACCTTCGAGCTCATCCCGATTACGTTCATCTCAGACCAACCCTGTCGCCCTCTTCCACGCCCAGTCGCGCCCCCCAGCGTGGGGCCAAAGCCGCGAGGTCGTCCGGGGTGTCGAGGTCGTGCAGGGGTGCCAGCTCCGCCACGGTGCAGCCGGCGGCGGCCAGCCGCGCGCGAGTGGTGTCCAGGGTCTCGGCGGTAGACCACGGGATCTGCTCGAAGCAGCCGGCCACCGGGTGGGTGAGGCCGATGAGGTAGTAGCCGCCGTCGGTGGCCGGACCCACGACCGCGTCGTGGTCCCCAAGATGGTCGAAGGCGCGGCCGAGGAGGTCGGCGTCGAGGTCGAGGCAGTCGGTCCCCATCGCCACGACCCGCCGGGCACCACGCGCGAAGGCGTCGTCGAAGGCGGCGGCAAGTCGCACGCCGAGATCACCGGCCGCCTGCGGCCACGGAGACCAGGGTGATCCGAGCCACGACCCGACATCCCCCACCCGCTCGGGAGGCTCCACCAACGCCACATGGCCAAGCCCCGGTCGCACCAGCCTGCCTGCCTCCGCCGCGATCCCCGCGGCCATCCGTCGGTAGAGCGCCGCCGCCCCCTCGGCGCCGAGCGCCGGAATGAGCCGTGTCTTCGCCCGCCCCGCCTCGGGGTGGCGAACAAAGAGAAACAGGATCTCCTCAGTCTTCACGACGGTGGAAACGGGGAGATGGAGAAGGAAAGAACGAGCACTGCCAGACTACGACCAGTGATTGAATCACTTGCTTATTTCGCTCTCCACAAACTCCACGATCTCTTTGCGGCTCGGGATGAACCAAGACTTGACTTCATCTCCAATCTTCACCGCTGGAAACCCCAATATCCCCGCCTTCCGCATACGACCAAAATTCGTCGCTACATCCATCACTTCGACTTCCATTCCAGGATGCTTCTTCTGAATATCACGCAATACCTTTGCCACATACATGCATCTCGGACAGACCACGGACTTGTACAATTCAACTTTCATGTTTGCTCCTTGGTTTGTTGGCAACCAGGCTCATTATCCGGCAGCAAGAGAAAAACCCGGTGTATGCCGTCCCTGACGCCAGACCATGTGCGTCCATTCGCGTTCATTTGCGGCTCCGCCTATCAAACGGTTCAGCAACAGCTCCCACCCGGCCCGCAGCATGGGGTGCCGATGGTCTCGCCGTCGGGGTCAGTGACGACGAAGTGGCCGACGTACGGCGGATGGCAGAGCTTGGCGGCGGTGTCGGTGCACACCTCGATGGCGATGCCGCGGGGAAAGAAGTGGCCCTCCTCGTCGGAGACCCCCTTGTACGGCCCGACGTAGGTCGCCTGCTGGCCGACGAAGACGCACCCCTTGCGTTTCTCGTACTTGTAGGCGCGCACGGTCACCGAGAAAAAGCGGTACCCCTCGACCTCCTTCCAGAAGGTGCGCGACAGGCACTCGATGCCGTAGAAGCCGGCGCGCTCCAAGAACGCGAGGAGCTCGTCCTCGGTCAGGGCCCCGGAGATGCACTCGCCCCAGAGACGCGGGTCCTGGCGCTGCTCCGGCGGCACCTCCGCCTCGGCGACGATGTCGGAGATCACCATCCGGCCGTGGTCTCGCAAGACTCGCCACATCTCGGCAAGGACCCGCTTCTTGTCCGGTGAGAGGTTGATCACGCAGTTGGAGGTGACCAGGTCCACCGAAGCGTCCTCTACCGGGATCTCCTCCAGGTACCCCTTGCGGAAGTCGACCACGTCGAAGCCGAGGTTGGCCGCCACCTGCGGCTGGCACTCGCGCGCCACGGCGAGCATCGAGTCGGTCATGTCGACGCCGATCGCCCGCCCCTCCTTGCCCAGCTTCCTCGCCGCGGTGAAGACGTCGATGCCGGCGCCCGAGCCGAGATCGAGCGTCGTCTCCCCCGGCTGGATCCGGGCAGCGCCGATGGGCGAGCCGCAGCCGTAGAAGCGGTCGATCACCTCCCGCGGGATGTGGTCGATCTCCGCAGGATCCGGCTGGACCGGGCAGCAGAGCTCCGCCTGCGGCTCCTCGGCCGCCTCACCGTAGAACTCACGCACCTTCTCCCGCGGCGCGTCGAGGTCGAAGGAGACGACGCACTCGGAGTGGGAGACGGCGACCTCGGGGATCGGCTCGGCGGTGGCGCAGTGGATCGAGCCCTCGCCCATAGCGGTGAACAGCAGGGGCGCGTCGTAGCCGGAGCGGCCGTTGGTGTGCAGCCGCTTGCGCTCGGCGGCGCGATCGAAGAGGGCGTCGCGGATGAGGGCCTGGTGGAGCTCGCAGTACGGGTCGTCGGCCAGCAGGTCGCCGCCCCAGAAGTAGCTGTGCTCTACGTCACCACCGCCGCACAGGTACTTGAAGGGACAGCCGACACACTGCTCCTTCTCCTCCACGGTCGCGGCGCGGAACCGCTGCGCCACCGGGCTGTCGCGCCACAGCTCCGCGAGTGGGGTGTCGGCGAGCGAGCCGAGGCAGAGCGCCTCCTCACCGGCGGTGGAGGCCGACGGAAAGCAGCGACCGTCCCAGCTCACGCACAGCGAGGTGACGCAGGCGTTGGAGAGATCGCGTCGCACCCCGGCCGGGTAGTTGAGACGCTGCTTCACCGCCTCCAGGTTGTCGATGGTGACGCCCGCCTCGGCGCCGGCGGTGACCGCCTCACGTACCGCCTCCACTACCCTGGCCACCGGCGGCGCGCCGTCGGTGAGGGCGCGGCCACGCCGGTGCATCCACAGGAGGTGGTGGTGGTGGACGCCGAGGTCGGCCGCCAGGCGGGTGACCGCCGCCACCTCGCCCACGTTGGCGCCGGTGATCACCGTGGAGAGGGTCACCGAGAGCCCCACGTCGAGGGCGTTGCGGATCCCGGCGACCGCCGCGTCGAAGGCGCCCTCGCCGCGCACCGCGTCGTTGGTCGCGGCGGTGGCGCCGTCCAGCGACACCTGCAACCGGAGGCGGGAGCCATCGAGCTTCGCCAGGGCGCCGAGGCGCTTGCCGACCAGGGGGATGCCGTTGGTGAGGATGGCGAGCTCCGCCTCCGGGTCGGTGAGGATCGCCTCCGCCAGCTCCACCGCGTCGGGGCGGATGAGCGGCTCGCCGCCGGTGAGGTAGAAGCGGCGGGTCCCCAGGGCCCGCGCCTGGGTGATCACCTCCAGCCACCGAGCCGTGGGGAGGCCGCGGTCGCCGTCCGGGCCGGAGGAGACGAGGCAGTGGCGACAGGCGAGGTTGCAGGAGTTGTTCGTGTGCAGCCACACCTCCTCCAGGCGTGCATCGCCGAGGTGGGCGGCGCGGCCCCCGTACGCCGCCGCCGCCACCGACTCGGTGGTGAGCAGGCCGTGGCGGAGGCCGTCCCCTACCAGGGTGGCGACGTGCTGGTACGCCTTCACCGGGTCGAGGTCGTGGTTGGCGCGGTACCGCTCCACCAAAGTCCCCAGCGACGTGCCGCCGTTCAGGGAGGTGAGGAGGTCGGCGCCGCGCCGGTCGGTGGCGGCCCAGTTCGGTCCCGCCGGATCGATCACCACGAAGGCGTCGTCGCGCTGCTCCACGTGCAGGTGCGGGGCGTGGAGGGGAGTGGTGGCATCAAGCTTCATCGAGGACTCCTGAGTGTTGCTTAACCTAGATTTTGCAATCCTTCGGCATTCGGTCGCCGATTCAGGCCCTTCTGCGGCGTTGGCTTCACCGA
>CAZRGD010000217.1:0-5106 GCA_964599505.1 uncultured Nitrospirota bacterium
AGCGGCCACCTCAGCCTCACCGGTGCCTCCACCACCTATCCATTTGAGGTGCAACTCTCTCTCGGTGACGGGGGCGGCCTATGAAGCTGAGCGTTGCCGCCCGCACGACCGTTGCCCTCCTCCTCCCGCCGGTGGTGGGTGGGGTGGTGTGGTTGGCGCTCGTTCGCCCGCTGGCTGAGGGGGCGATCACCGGCCTCCATGGGTGGCGGGCGGAGGAGACGGCGCTGGCGCGGGTGGCGGACCACGCAGAGGAGCTTGCCTCCGGCCACCTCGTCGATGCCACGGAGCAGGTGGGTTGGCTGCGCGACCGATTGCGTCCCGGCGCTGCCGCGACCTTCCTGGAGGAGGTGGCGCGGGTGGCAACGGCCCTGGCCATCGACACGGTGGAGGTCCGCCGGCCGGGGACGGAGAACGACCCCGCCACCGGCCTGCACCTGGAGCAGGTCGCCCTGCGGGTGATAGCGCCGTACGCGAAGGTCGTCGCCCTGTGGGACCGCCTCCAGCAACGCCAGGAGACCGCCGTGTGTCACTGGATCTCCCTGCGCCGGTACGGCGACCAGGTGGCCGCCACCTTCCAGGTGGCCCTGCCGGTGGACCCGGGGGGGGCGTCGTGAGCCGCGTCCCGATGCCGGTCGTGATCGGTGTGCTCCTCGTCCTGGCGGGGGTGGCGGTGGCGCGCAACGTCCTCTTTTTCTCTGCCGACGAGTCACCGCGGGCGGCGGAGGAGGTGGCGTCGATCGACTTCGCACCGCCGGCGCTGGAGGAGGAACAGCAGCCGGCCCAGCCCATTGGTCCGCCGGAGGTACAGATGACGGCGTGGCTGGCGCGTCCCTCCTCGCGCCGGCGGTTGGCGGCGGCAGATCCGTTTCACCTCGTCCGCCAACACGGTGCGGTGGTGGCGACCAGTCGCGGGCCGCGCCTCCAGGGGGTGCTGACCGCCAAAGGGCGGACCACCGCTCTGGTAGACGGCACGGCGGTGGCGGTCGGTGAGTCCATCGGCGACGGGCGGGTGGCGGAGATCGCCCCCACCGGGGTGCGTGTGACCACCCCGCACGGCGACCGGTGGCTTGAGTTTCAGCCATGGGAGACCGATGCGATGGCGGATGGAGGTGACTAGGTGAGAACGCTACATGGATGGTTCGGACGGGGTGGCCTCTGCGTGGCGGCGGTGGCGATTTCGGCCTGCGCCCACGTCCCCCCACCGACCCCTGCGGCCGCGTCGCCGCCACCGGTGGCGACCGCGCCTCCCCACGTCGCCCCGGAGCAGATGGAGGTGGTGGCGGTGGCGGAACCGACCCCGACCCCGCCGCCCGAACGATTCACCCTGGCGGTGAACGGTGGGCGGTTGCGTGATGTCCTCATGCTCTTGGCCAAAGACGCGGCGTTTTCCCTCGTCCTCGATCCCGGGGTCGGCGGGCGGGTGAGCGCCGACCTCAAACAGATGACCCTGCCGGAGGCCCTCGACGCCCTGCTTTTCCCGCTCCACTTCGCCTACGAGATCGACGGCCAACGGGTCCATGTCTTCCAGCCGGGGGTGGTCACCCGCGCCTTCCACCTCGACTACCTCAACGCCAAGCGCGACGGCCACTCGACCCTCACCATCTCCTCGGGGGGAGGCGGGGGGGGCGACAGTTCCGGAAGCTCCGGTGACAGTGGCGGCGGTGACCAGAGCCAGGCGTCCACCGAGATCAGCCGCACGGCTTCCATCGACCTGTGGAGCGCGGTGGAAACGGGGCTCACCGCCCTGGTCGGGGCGAACACCGAGGGGAGCCGGGCGCAGGTGGTGGTGAACCGCGACGCCGGCACCGTCCTGGTGACCGCCGATCGCGACCTCATGGATCGCGTCGCCGCCTACCTTCAGGCGGTCGAGGGGGCAATGGACCGCCAGGTGATGATTGAGGCGAAGATTGTCGAGGTGGAGCTGAATAACGCCCACCGTCTCGGGGTTGACTGGTCCGCGGTCGCCTCGGCGGCGGGCGGCTTTACCGGCTCGCTCACCGGCGGTGTGGCCGGCCTGTTGGCGAAGGCGCCGATCCTCTCCCAAAATCTCGGCAGCGGCGAGACCGCCTTTCGCGTCGGCGCGACCTCCCACGATTTGGCGGTGGTCCTCGACGCCATCGCCACCCAGGGACAGGTGCGGGTGGTCTCCAGCCCGCGGGTGGCGGCGCTCAACAACCAGCCGGCGGTGATCAAGGTGGCCACCGAGCAGACCTTTTTCTCCCTCGACCGGCAGACCAACACCGAGGCGGGGGTGCAGCAGGACACCTTCACCGTGGACAAGGAGAAGTACACCATTGGCGTGGTCCTCGACATCGTCCCGCGGATCGCCGACGACGGCACGATCATCATGGGGGTCCACCCGAGCGTCACCGACTTCGCCGGCGAGGACGTCTTCCCCCCCGGGGCAAAGGGCGCCGACATCCTCGCCAACGCCCCGATCCTCAAGGTGCGTGAGCTCGACACGGTGGTTCGTCTCAAGGACCGTGAGACCCTGGTGATCGCCGGCCTCATCCGCCAGGAGGACCGCGACGAGGTGGACCAGGTGCCGCTCCTCGGCGACATTCCGTTTCTTGGAGCCCTCTTCCGCCACACCCGCCAGGTGAAGCGCGGCTCCGAGCTGGTCATCTTCCTCACCCCCCGGATCGTCCACGGCGGCGAGGACTTCGCCGCCGACTATCCCCTGAGCCGCCGCACCCCCACCTACCACTTCGGCGGTGAGGCGAGCCGTTTTGGCTGGGCGGCGGAGCACGCGCGGAGAGGGATCGAATGACAACGCTCCAGTATCAGTGGTGGGGTGGGTGGATTGCCTGCATCGCCCTCGCCGCGCTCTCTCCCGTCGCCGCCGACCCTCTCGATGGTCTGGCGAGCGAGATCGCCGCCGCCCAGCGCACCGGCCAAGAGCTTTTTGCGCCGTTGCCAAAGCCGTCCGCCTCGCCGGCCGGTGTGGCCAAGGCGGCCGCCACCTCGGCGGTTGCCACACCCGGCGCCGGTGTGAAGGCAGACCACCTCGACGTCCCCATCCAGATCCGCCGCCAGGGCGGTCCCAGTGACCATCAGGCGGTGGCCGCCGACCTCGTGCGGCGCGGCAGCGACGCGCTCCACGCCCACATGGACACCCACGCCGCGCGGCTGCTCACCGCCGCGGTGCGGCTCGACCCGGCCAACGGCCGCGGCCACGCCAACCTCGGTGCTGCCTATCTTCGTCTCGGTGAGAGCGAGCGTGCCCTCGCCGAGCTGGAGACCGCGGTCGCCCTCACCCCGGACCTCGGGCCCGCGTGGAGCAACCTCGGCCTTGCCGAGGCACGCCTCGGTCGCACCGCAGCGGCACGTATCCACCTGCAACAGGCCGCTGCCCTCGATCCCGACGACGCCACCCCCCTGGTCAACCTCGCCCAACTGCAGGCCGTCCACGGCGAGCGGGAGGCGGCCCTTCTCACCCTTCGCCGCGCCCTCACCCGCGCAGCGGTGCCGCCCCAGGCCCACCTCCAGCTCGCCCTCCTCCTGGAGGCGAGCGGCCGGCGGGCGGAGGCGGCGACCCACCTCGAGCTCTACCTCGCCACCGCCGCACCGCGTGACCCCGAGCTCACCGGCCGTCTCCGCACCCACCTCGCCGCCCTGCGTGGCGAGCAAGGTACGCCGGGCGAGCCAGTGGCGGGGGTAGGGCTGGCGAGTGGCGACGAGTAGGGGGGCGAGGCCGGTTGTGCCGTGGCCGCGGGCGGCTGAAGATTGGCGCCGTCGTGGAGATCAGCCAGGGACAGCGGGCCCAGTTGGAGACGGTGGCATGTGACCACGGAGTGAGCCTCGTCCTCCTCTTTGGCTCGGTCGCCGCGGCGCGACCGCGTCCCGACAGCGACCTCGACCTTGCGGTGCGGTTTTCGGGCACGGTCCCGGCGATGGCTGCGGTGAGTCGGTTGCAGATGGCGCTCCAGAAGATCTTCCCCGAACGCAGGGTGGATCTGGCGATCCTCAACCGCGCCGATCCCCTCTTCCTGAAGCAGATCACCGAGGGGTGTGTGCTCCTCTACGGCTCCGAGCGGGAGCTGGCCGAGCTTCAGATGTACGCCTTCCGGCGCTACCAGGACCACCGCCCCTACCTGGCGATGGAGCGGGAGTACGTGCGCCGCTTCCTCGCCACTCACGAGGCCACGCCATGATCGACACCCCTCTGATCACCCGCAAGATGGTCCTCATCGCCGCCGACGTGGAGGCGCTCGGTGTCTACCGTGCCATGGACCTTGAGGACTACCTGGAGGACTCGGTCGCCGAGCTGGTGGTCGAACGGTACATCGAGCGGGTCGTCGGACGGATGGTCGATATCAACTACCACCTCCTCACCGCCCTCGGCGAGCCGCCGCCGCGGGACTATTTCACCTCCTTTACCGCATTGTCGAAGGTCGGAGTCCTGCCCGGGCCGTTCGCCCGCGAGATCGCCCCGGCGGCCGGGCTGCGCAACCGGATTGTGCACGAGTACGACGAGGTGGAGCCGAGCCGGGTCCACGAGGCGCTCGCCTCGATCCTGCGGGACGTACCGCGCTACCTGGCCCACGTGCAGGGTTTTCTGGATGCGAGAGATGCCGAGGGCGACGCCCCTACGCCGTGAGCCGTGCCACCAGCCCGGGGAGGTGGGCGGCGATCTCCGAGCGGGCGACGACCTTCTCCGCACCCAGCTCCATCGCCTGCCGCATACCGTCGACGTTGGTGTGGTTCGTGTAGGCGAGGACCGGTAGCGCGGCGGTGGTCTCTCCCGCCTTCCAGCGGCGGAGCAGGTCGAGGGGGTCGAGGTGGCTGGCGTTGAGATCGACGATCAGGAGGTCCGGCGGGGCCGCCGTCGCGCTGGCGAGCAGGGCGTCGGAGCCGCCCCCCTTCTGCGGGGTGTGGCCCGCCTGGCGCAGGAGTGCTTCGAGCTTGGCGGTGAAGAAGAGGTCGTTGACGGCGAGCAGGACGGTGGCCATGGGGGGCTCCTTGTAGGGCCCCTTCTTTGCCCGGCCGGCCTCCTCTCCACAAGTGGAGGCTTTGGGGCCAGGTCTTTTATTGCAACATTTCTTGCAGAAAAATGCCTATTCCCTTAGCTCATGACCGACGACGGGCAATCGGAAAGAGGGCAAG
>CAZRGD010000218.1:0-5065 GCA_964599505.1 uncultured Nitrospirota bacterium
AAGCACGCTGTCCGTCATGAGCAAACGAGGATAGGCAGTTCGTGAGATGACGGCGTCGGTCGGCCTCTGCCGACCCTACGGTCAGGTACCCCATCTTGTTTCCGCTGATCTTCAAAGGGCGCAGAGGGGCAGGCCGGGGATGGGGCGGCGAATGTGGCCGAGGGTGGGTGGGGTTGCGCCTTGCAGGGGGAATGACCACGGAAACCACGGAAGGAGGTGGGTCCGCCGCCCGGGCTCCGACAACGCCCGAGAAGAGAAGTACGGGCTGTCCCGTGTCACTACGCGGTCCGTTTTGACGTCGCCACTTGCCTCGCCTATCTTGACGATCTGTTGCTCGCGGAAGGGACCGAGTGGCGGCCGTAGGTACCCCGCGCTATACAGACCCGGACCTGCTTGGTTCCTGGAAATATGCCACCTATCTAAAACATAGAGTTACGGCATCGCATCTGGAGAATAATCGCATGAATTGTTGGGTAGTCAGTTCCAAACACTCACGAGATCAAACCACCTCGGAATGGGATTCCAAGTGGACAGCAGACAATTTTCTTCGGTCGAAACGCTTTTTCCCATCCAAGCGGAAGCAGGACTTCTCAGTTGGTGATCGTTGCTTACTCAAGGTGTTCGGGGCTCAAGAATTCATTGCCGATTTTGTGATTCATTCAGAATGTCAACAGGATGACGAAGGTGATTTCTTCTATGTCATCGATCAAGTCAACGAATGGGATTTTCCAGTCGACCAACACACCCTGTCACCAAAATACACTGAGCAACTCGGACGCAACCCATCAGCTTACATCTCAGAAACGGACTTCCACGAGTTAATTGGCATTCGTAATTTCACGCAGAACCTGCGTATCAATTATCGGGATCGACTTCATCTCCATGTTGTCGGAGAGA
Source organism: uncultured Nitrospirota bacterium (assembly GCA_964599505.1). Classification (GTDB taxonomy): domain Bacteria; phylum CG2-30-53-67; class CG2-30-53-67; order CG2-30-70-394; family CG2-30-70-394; genus CG2-30-70-394. Next base: position 898 of record CAZRGD010000218.1, read on the forward strand.
GAGGTAGAGACGTTGATCGATTCGAAGAACGCACTTCGGCAACTCGGCCTTGAAATTATTGAGAGACAATTTGTCGTAACTCCAGGAAACATCATCGACCTACTGTGCAAGGACTCACGTGGAGACCTCGTAGTTGTAGAACTAAAAAAGGACAGCGCCAATAAGACCATCGGACAACTGGCGCGGTACGTGACTGATGTTCGAGAAGCCAAAGCAACTTCGACTCAGCGAGTGAAGGGACTAATTCTTACGCTCGACATTGATGAACAATTGGTAAAAGCTGCAAGGGGAGTCGACTTCGATGTTGCACTATGCCAAATCACTTTCGGTTAGAGATGGGTGCCGCCAAACCCATCATTCTACCGGACGATGCGTGATAAAGCCGTGTACCGCCGGTGAATTTCAGGTGTTAAACCCGACCCGTAGGTGATGCTATGCCTGAAATCAGCCGTTTCCTTGGGATCGTGATCTGCATGTATTACCGCGACCATGCGCCGCCTCACTTTCGTGCGGAATACGGTGAATACGAAGTCACGGTGGAGATCGAGTCAGGGGTTGTCACAGGTAGGTTCCCACCCCGTGCCCTGAATTTCGTCTTGGAATGGTACACTGTTCACAAAACGGAGTTGGCGGAAAATTGGCGGCTGGCTCGGGAAAAGGTGCCGCTCAACACCGTCGCACCATTGGAGTAGCATCATGTTCTTGCACGTGACCGAAGCCAGATACGTTCAAGGTTATGTCGTGTGGATCCGTTTCAATGACGGCACTGCTGGTGAAGTCGACCTCTCGGCTGAATTGGAAGGTCCGATCTTTGACCCGCTACGGGATCCAGAGAGATTCAAGGCGTTCCGCGTAGAGAACCATACGCTGTCGTGGAAAAACGGGGCGGATTTTGCTCCAGAGTTTCTCTACGAGCAGGTGCGCGCAGGCTCCTAGGAGTCTGTCGGACTTTGGCGATCGTCGCGAGGAAAAGCGGGCTCGAGTCCGGATTGCGACCCATTCGAGGCGCATAGTGGGTCTATGCAACGAAGAATGGGGCGCGATCCGGGCCGAGATCCGCTTTTCCGCAGTAGATCGGGCCAAAGTCCGACAGGCTCCTAGGATTCCCATCACCCCGAGCCGACGTGAAGATGGGGGGCATCAGCCGCCCGTCACCCCGCGGGGGTGGAAGCGTTCGACGATGGCTCGGAGCCCTTCGCGGGAGAGGTGGGTGTAGATCTGGGTGGTACTGATGTCGGCGTGGCCGAGCATCTCTTGGATGAAGCGGAGGTCGGCGCCGCCGTCGAGGAGGTGGGTGGCGAAGGTGTGGCGGAGGGTGTGGGGGGTGACCCGGTGGCGGATCCCGGCAGTGCGGGCGTAGCGGGCGACGAGCTTGCCGATCCATTGGCGGCTCAAACCCTTGCCGCGGGCGGTGACGAAGAGCGGCCGGGCGGTGCGGCCGTGGAGGAGGAGGGGGCGGGCCTCGTCGCGATACCGTTCGAGCCACGCGAGGGCCGGTTCGGAGCACGGGACGAGGCGACCCTTGGACCCCTTGCCGACCACCTGCAGGAAGCCGCCCTCCCAGCTCACCCCTGCCTCGCCGAGGTTCACGAGCTCGCTCACCCGTAGCCCGGAGCCGTAGAGGGTCTCGAGGATGGCGCGGTCGCGGATGCCGGTGGGGCGGTCGGGTCGCGGCTGGACGAGGAGTTGTTCGATCTCGTCGAGGGTGAGGACGGAGGGGAGTGGCCGGCCGAGGCGGGGCGTCTCGATTCGTTCGGTGGGATCGGTGGTCGCCACCTCTTCCTGCAGGAGGTAGCGGTAGAGGCCGCGCAGGGCGGAGAGGTGGCGGCGCAGGGAGCGGGCCGAGAGCCCCCGCGCGGCGAGGGCGTCGAGGTGGCCGCGGAGGAGCTCGACCCCGGCGTTTTCCGGAGCGTCGTCGTGGGCGGCGAGGTAGGTGGCCCAGGCGGTGAGGTCGCGGCGGTAGGCGGCGATGGTGTGGGCGGCAAGGCCGCGCTCCACGGTCAGGTGGTGGAGGTACTCCACCAGGGGTGGGGAGAGGAGCTCCGGTGTCGTGCGGTCGGTGGCCACCTCTCTGAGTCGCACGGCACGGCCGCGCCGTGCAAGCCCGGCGGAGTGGTTGGCTTTCAGCTCTCAGCTCTCAGCGCCCAGCATTCAGCAGACGGCGGAGGGGATCTCGCCAGCGGCGCGCCCCGCCGTCAACACCAGGAGAGTCATTCCCATGCAGACGTATGCCAAGGCGCAGGCGGTGGTGGCGAACGCGGTATCCCCGGACGAGGTCGCCTCCTGGCAGGGGGATCGTCCACGAAGTCACACGAAGGGCGCGATGCGCCTACACGAAGAGGTGATCGCTCTCGGGCACGGTGGCGCGATCCGCGAGATGCATTGGCGACAGATTCGAACCTGATGCCCTTCTTCGTGTGACTTCGTGCACCTTCGTGGACCCCCTGGCCTTCAAGGCCCCCGCCGTTCCCCGGCCCATCGCCGGCGACACCACCCTCCAGTCCACCTCCCCCCTGTCTACGTGCAGTGACAAAATTGCAGTCCACAGTTCTTCGCGCCCCCTCGCCTCTGCGCGAGATGCAGTTGCTGTGGCAGTTCCCTTCGCACTCTCCGTGCCCTTCGTGGTTTTGATGAGTGCCGGCGCTCTGGTTACGTCGATCGGGTATGGATGGTTAACTGCGGGCTCGCGATCGGCTGTTTGTGGTTACATGTTTAGCACCTTGGATGTATTTTCATTTCTCCTGTGCCTCTTCGGCGGGTGCGGGGTTGGGGGTGGTTAAGTTTGAGGAGGGCGGGCCGAGGTTACCTGTTTGCAAGCCCAACTCTGGAGTTTTCAATTTCGCGGTCCGCAAAATGAATATACACTTCTCACGTCACGCGAGACGTCGAGCCCGCCTCTACAAAATCGAGGAGAACGATGTCAAAAAAATCATTCGTGACGAGAATCTTGTTCAAGGTATGAATGAAGTTGTTAGAAGTATTCCGGGTCTCATCTATACTGTAAAAATCGTAGGAGTTGCTGAGTAATGGCAGTTCGTTTTACTCGCCATGCGCTTGGTAAGATCGATCTTCTGGCCCGCCATGGTTTTGAGGTGAGTCTCGCGGAGGTTGTCGAAACTGTAGAAAATCCAGAACTCATAGAAGAAGAAAGCGAACCATGCATTGCGCAGCGAAGAGTAGATGATAGGCATGTGCTTCGTGTTGTTTTTCGTAGGGAGGGAAACGATATCGTGATCATTACCTTCTATCCCGGAAGGAGAGAGCGCTATGAAGGTTGAATACGACCGCGAAGAGGACATCCTTACCGTTGAGTTGGACCCGTCCAGTCCTATCGATCATGCAGAGAAAATGGGTACAGTGATTGTTCACGTTGGTCCCAAGAACCAGCCCGTTCTATTGGAGATCCTGCACGCAAGTGATTTCGTTGGAGAGATCGTAAAGGAGTCAATGCGGTCGGCGGCATGAGTCCAACATAGGCGTCTCAGGCCTTTCGCGAGGTGGCTCGGAGCCTGGAATGCTTTGTGTCACGCAAAGCCGCAAATGCTTGCTGTGGAGCGATGGTGGCACAGGCGGTTTCTCTGGCTCCGGTTGCCACCCGGCAGGGGAAACCAGGTAGGAGCGGGCTCCTGCCCGCGATCCGTGCCAAGGGCGCCGCGGCCGGCCCGGAAGGTGCGGGGTCGGGGGCATAGCCCCCCGTGTCCGTAGATGATCCCTGCCTTCCAGGCCCCCGCCGTCCCCCGACCCACCACCGACGACGCCATTCCTGCGGTCCTACCTCCCCCCCCCTCCTTCCGTTCGCAGTTCTTCTCAATAAGTTGAGTTAGTCAACAACGTCCCCTAGGAGCCTGTCGGACTTATGCACGATCTACTACGGGAAAGCGGATCTCGGCCAGAATCGTGCCCCGTTCTTCGTTGTATAGGCCCACTATGCGCCTCGAACGGGGCGCAATTCTGGCTCGAGCCCGCTTTCCCTCGCGACGATCGCATAAGTCCGACAGACTCCTAGTCCGGCGCCCTGTCTACTTTCTACTGTCTACTCTCTACTGCAGTCCCCCCTTCCAGGCCCCTGCCGGTTCCCGGCCTACCACTGGTGACCCCACCACCCGGTCCCTTCCATTCGCGTCCATGCGCGTGCATTTGCGGCTCCCCCCTGCCTTCCAGGCCCCGC
>CAZRGD010000219.1:0-5056 GCA_964599505.1 uncultured Nitrospirota bacterium
AGGATAGTGGATATATACGTATGATAGTTGTGTGTGCACGTAGAGGGGGAGAGGCGAAGGGGTCGGGAGGAGGGAGGGGTGGGAGAGGAGGAGAAGCGGCAGGGGGGGGGGGGGGGGGGGCTCCCGAAACTGCCTTCACCATGAAGGGCATGAAGAGGGAGAGAGGGGCGGGTGGCCTGGAAGGCATTGCGCACCGCGAAGGCGCCAAGGACGGAAGGGGTGGTGGACCAGGGGGCAAGGCGTCACCGGCGGAGAAAACCAGCGTGAAACGGCCTGGAAGGTATTTTTTTGCCACGAAATCCATGGAAGATCGTGGCAAATTCCCTGCCGGGCGGAAATGCATCATCCCTCCCCCCGCGTCTCGCGCCGCCGCGGCTCCCTCTCACCTCCCCCTCTGCGCCTCCGCGTCTCTGCGCGAGGCCCGACACGACGATGGGAGCAAGGCTCCCCCTTGACGGCCGGATCGGGGGCATGGCCCCCTCCTATCCTGCTATGGATGTGCCCTTCCCCGAGATCCGCCTCCGCCGGGGCGAGAGCCGCCGGCTGAAGCTCGGCCACCCGTGGGTCTTCTCCAACGAGGTAGACGAGGGGCTCAAGGGGATCGAGCCGGGGGCGGTGGTGCGGGTGGTCGACCACCGCGGCGGCCCCCTCGGGGTGGGCACGGCCAACCCCCACTCGCTCATCTGCATCCGCCTCTTCACCCACGGCCGGAGGCCGCTGGATAGCCACCTGCTGGAGAGCCGGCTGCGCCAGGCGCGAGCGCTGCGCGACGGACTTCATCTCGGCGACACCTACCGCTGGGTCCACGGCGAAGGTGACCGCCTGCCGGGGCTGGTGGTCGACCGGTACGGCGACGGCCTCGTCGTCCAGCCGCTCACCGCCGGAATCGACGCCCTGTGGCCAGCGCTCCTGCCGCTGCTCGTGAAGATCGCCGAACCGGCGTGGATCGTCCTGCGTGGCGACAGCCCGGCACGGGGCCTGGAGGGGATCGAGCCGCGGGTGGAGGTGGCCCACGGCGACCTCCCCGAAGCTCCGGTCGTCGATGAGGGAGGTCTCGCCTACCGCTTCGACCCGATCGGGGGCCAGAAGACCGGGTTCTTCCTCGATCAGCGCGACAACCGCGCCCGCTGGCGGGAGCTGTGCGCGGGGGAGCAATGCCTCGACCTCTTCTGCCACACCGGCGGCTTCACCCTCGCCGCCGCCGCGGGCGGGGCGAGCGAGGTTGTGGGGGTGGACCGCTCGGAGGCGGCCCTGGCGCTGGCCGCAGTGTCCGCCGAGGCCAATGGCCTCGCCGACCGGTGCCGCTTCGAGCGCAGCGACGGATTCACCTTTCTGGAGCAGGAGCAGGGGAGCTGGCCGCGGATCAACCTCGACCCCCCCGCCTTCATCAAGAGCCGCAAACGGATCCGCGAGGGGGTCGCTGGCTACGAGAAGCTCCACACCCTGGCGCTGCGCCGCCTCGCCCCGGGGGGGCTGCTGATGAGCTCGTCGTGCTCCCACCACCTGGACCTTCCCACCTTCCTCCAGGTCGTCGCCCGCGCCGCCTCCCGCGCCGGCCGGCCGGTGCGGCTGCTCGCGGTCACCGGCGCGAGCATGGACCACCCGGTGTTGCCGGTCCTGCCGGAGTCGGCGTATCTGAAGTGCCTGCTCCTGCAGGCGGAGGGATAGCCCGGATTCGTACCGCGCCTGCCGTGGACCTCCCGAGCTATGGGGTGACACGAATCTGCAGGCCCATCATCGTGGCCATGGCCACGATGATCTTGGTTGATGAAAAATCCGCGGTGCCATTGCAAACCGCCCCTATGGTCGGGGACTCGCGCAGCATCGAGCCCACAAGCCTCGAATGAGGCTGCCCCTTTCGTCATGATTGCCGGCCCAACGGACCGTCATCCCCCCCAAACCCGGGCACACGCACCGCACGCCCACCCTTAACCCATGCGTCTCGCCACCCCCCTCGCTCTTCTCCTGCTCCTCCCCGCCGCGGCCGCGGTGGTGGCCGGATGGTGGTTCTCGCGCGGGCGGCATCGCGGAGTACCGGTGGCGGGGCTCGCGCTGGTGGCGAGTGAGCTACCCGCCACCTGGCGGACGCGGGCGCGGGCGGCACTCATGGGGCTGCGGCTGCTCGCCCTCGCGGCCCTGGTGGTGGCGGTGGCGCGACCCCAGTCGGTGGCAACCGCCGAGCGGGTCGCGAGCTCGGGGATCGACATCGTCCTGGCGCTCGACACCTCGGGCTCCATGCGCGCCGAGGACTTTCAGCCGGACAACCGGCTCACGGTGGCCAAGCGGGTGATCCACGACTTCATCGACCAGCGCCACTCCGACCGCATCGGCCTGGTGGTCTTCGCCGGCACCTCCTTCACCCAGTGCCCCCTCACCCTCGACTACCCGATGCTCGACACCCTGCTCGCCCAGGTCGACTTCGGCATCCTCAGCGATGGCACCGCCATCGGCACGGCGATCGCCAACGGGGTCAACCGGCTGGCCGACTCGAAGGCGAAGTCACGCATCCTCATCCTCCTCACCGACGGCGAGAACAACGCCGGCCCCATCGACCCGATCACCGCCGCCAAGCTCGCCGCGAGTCGCGGGGTACGGGTCTACACCATCGGGGTGGGCAAGGAGGGGATGGTCAGGATGCCGGTGCAGACCCCCTTCGGGGTGCGCTACCAGCGGGTGGAGAGCCACATCGACGAGACGGTCCTCAAGAAGATCGCCAAGACGACCGGCGGTCGCTACTTCCGCGCCGATGCCGCCGACGCCCTGACGAAGATCTTCACCACCATCGACAAGCTGGAGAAGAGCGAGGTGGCGGTGAAGCAGTACCACCGGTACGGCGAGCTCTTCCCGTGGCCGGTGGCCGCGGCCCTGGGGCTGCTGCTCATCGAGACGGTGCTGCGCGCCGGACCGCTGGCGGTGGTGGGGTAGGAGCGCGCTGCGCGCGCCCCTGAGGGTTCGGCCCTCGGGCCGGCATCGCCGCGAGGACGCGGCTCCTACCGGAAACCCGAGGAAACGGCGCCGGCCTTCCGGTCCACGGGTAGGAGCGAGCTCCTGCTCGCAATCCGCGCCGCAGGCGCGGCAGGCCCCCCCCGCTCTCAAGATTGGGCCTGAATCGCCGGCAGGAGCCGGCTCCTACCACCTCGAGGAGTCGGACGCTGCCCGCCGCCATCTTTTCGGCCCGAAGGGCTGCCCTCCCCTAACCCCTAATCCCTAGTCCCTAATCCCTGGGGCCGAAGGCCCCACATACCGCTGCCACTGTTCTCGCTCGTACGCCAGCCACGCGGCGACATCGAGGTGGCCGTCCTCGCCGGCGCAGGCGGCGCGGACGCGGGCGCCGGGGCTCTGGGCCGCCTCGGCGTCGCGGATCAGAGGAGCGAGCAGAAGCGGATCCTCGCCGAGGCGGGTGAGGCCGGCGGCGGCAAGCTCCAGGAGGTCGCGGGCGAAGGTGGCGACGGTGGAGCCGTACGCCTCCGCCGCGAGCCCCTCGGCGATGGCGTGCCGGTCAAGGGTGTCGAGCACCTCAAAGCTACCCTCTCCCAGCCGTGCCCAGGCGGCCCCACGAGCCTCATCGTCGTAGAGGAGGCCCACCCAGAGAGCGACGAGGGGAAGGACCCGATCGATACCGGGGTGATCACAGGCGCGAATCTCGATGAAGTGCTTCAGGCGAATCTCGGTAAAGATGGAGGTGGCGTGGAGCTCCCAGTCGGCAGGCGTCGCATCCCCCGCCGCGAGGAGGGTGCGGAAGGGGCGGCCGCCGCCGTCGCACCACCGGCCGTGATCGAGGCGAAACGGCATCGGCAGGTCGAGGAGGTGGCGGGCGTAATTGGCGAAGCCGTAATCCGGCCGCTCGTGGGCGCCGGCAAGCAGTCCGCACCGCGCCGGGTCGGTGTCGCGCCAGATGTGGCGCCGCCAGTCATCCACCGGTGCCGGACCGCCGGCACAAAAGGGAGAGTTGGCCACCAGGGCGCCAACCACTGGAGCCGCCGCCTGGGCGGTGCGGAAGAGGTCGATCGCCTCGCGCTCGTCGCGGTAGTCGAAGGCGGCCTGGACCCCGGAGGTGAGCTTCATCATCCAGTGGCCAAGCTCGCCGGTGGCCGCAAGGTGTCGCGACAGATAGGCATAGCGCCCCTTGGGGACCCACCCCACCTCCGCCGGGGTGTCCAGCGGATGGGCCGCGAGGCAGGTCCACTGGATCTCCAGCACCCGTGCCGCACCGTCGAGCTCTTCGAGAAAGGCACGATAGTCGGCCTCCAGCTCCCCGAGGGTGGCGCGCGGCGCGGTGGAGAGCTCCACCTGGCCGCCGGGCTCCAGGGTGATGGTGGCGCCATCGCGGGAGAGGGCGATGAGGGCCTCACCCTCATGCTCGGGCTGCCAGCCGTGATGGCCGGCGAGGTGGCGGAGGACCGCCTCGATACCGCGCTCACCCTCAAACGGGAGGCGGTGGCCGGTGGTGGGATCGACCCCCTGAATCTCCACCTCCATGCCGATCCGCCGCGCCGCCCGTGGGGTACAGCCATCGACAAAGGGGGCCAGGAGCCAGCCCGGAAGGTCCGCATCGTGCGCCATGGCGCCAGGGTACTCCGGGGAGGGGAGTAGGGGAGGGCCTCTGGCCCTTGGCTTAGGGGCTAGGGGCTAGGGAAGGACGACCTTTCGGGTCGAATGAAATGACGACATGAAGCCGACCACGAAATAAACATCGCCGGCCACAGGCCGGCTCCACCCCTAGCCCCTAGTCCCTAGCCCCCAACCCCTGGCGCACACAGCGCGTCCCTACAACACCGGCACCCGCCGCTCGCCGCCGGCGGTGTCCTTGGCCGGCGCCGCGGCCTCCTCCACCGGGGCGACCTCGGTGGGCTCGCTCCCGGGGGCGCAGCATTCGAGGTGGACCCCTTCCTCTTCACCCAGGCGCGGCAACATGCCGGTGCGTTTGTCGACGCTCCTCCAGCGGCCCTCCGGCCGGACGGCCGAGGGGAGGCGCGCTAGCTCGGCGCAGGCCGCCAGCCTGTGCCGGCTCCAGCCGGCGCGCGCGGCCGCCGCCCGCCCGCCTCCCCTCCCGCCC
>CAZRGD010000220.1:0-5041 GCA_964599505.1 uncultured Nitrospirota bacterium
CGCAGGGCGGGCGGGGCCTGCGGCCCCGTTTCGCGAGCGGGAGCTCGCTCCTACCCTGACACCAGCGGTCTTGGTATCACGCGCGAGCGCGCCTCACAGCTCGTTGATCCGGTCGATGAGCTGGCGCAGGCGGCCGTAGTTGGCGCGGTTGAAGGGGAGGAGCAGGCGGGTGAGGCCGTCGTCGCCCTCCACCTCCTCCTCCGGCAGGGCGGCGGTGAATCGAATCGTCTTGTCGTCCACGAGGATGTCGGCGAACTCGGTGGAGAGGCGGGTGAGGGCGACGTCCTCGACCGCACCGTGAACCCGGAGCATGAGCTGGTCGCCGACGAAGCGCTGAGAATGGTAGCGGCGGTAGAAACGGGCGACCTCCTCCACCGCCTCGTCCACGTCGTCGGTGACCCGGAAGAGAGCGAGGTCATCCGCAGAGATCATCCCGTCGGCCAGCAGCGACCCCTCCACGTAGTCGAGCCAGCGCCGCCAGTAGTCGCCGCCGGGGGCATCGACCATGACGATCGGCAGGGTCTCGCTCTTGCCGGTCTGCACCAGGGTGAGCGCCTCGTTGCCCTCGTCGTGGGTACCAAAGCCGCCGGGGAAGCAGACCACCGCGTCGGTCTCTTTGATGAAGGCGAGCTTGCGGGTGAAGAAGTATTTGTAGGAGATGAGCTTCGGGTCGTCGGCGATCACCGGGTTGGCGCTCTGCTCGAACGGCAGGCGGATATTGACCCCGAAGGAGCGGTCGGGACCGGCGCCAAGGTGGCCCGCCTCCATGATCCCGCCGCCGGCACCGGTGATCACCATGAAGCCGCGATCGGCGATCGCCTCGGCGAAGTGGTGCGCCTGGCGGTAGGTGGGTTGTTCGGGGGTGACGCGCGCCGAGCCGAACAGGGTCACCTTGCGCACCTTGCGGTAGGGAGCGAAGACCTTGGCGGTGTAGCGCATCTCCTTCAGCGCCGCGTTGATCACCTTGACGTCGATAAGCGGCGCGCGATCGTCGATCAGCTTCAGACCGGTGAGGAGAATGTCGCGGATAAAGCCGGCGTACGGCGTCCCACCGCGCAGCTCGATCAACCGGTCGAGGAGCCGACCCACCTCACCGTTCTGGTTGCGGTAGACGAGGGGGGCAGGGCGGGCGTTGGTGTCGGACATGGTGGGTATGCGAAGGATGGGGAATGAGGGCTGGGGGATGGAGCTCGCAGGGGGTGGTGGATGGGCTCGCTTCGCTCGCGGGATGGGGGGTGAGGGGATGGTTGGCCGCGGCGCGGCCAGGTGTTTTTTCGTGGATGCTCTCCATCGTCATCTTTTTCGGCCCGCAGGGCCGTCCGTCCCCCACCCCCCATCCCTCACCCCCATCCCCGCGAGCGAAGCGCGCATCTCACACCTTAAGCCGACCCAGCTCGCTACGCATCGCGCCGGTGAGCTCGCGCAACTGGTGCGCCTTGCGCGCCACCTCCTCCACCACCGCGGCGTTGCTGCGCGTCATACCGTTCATCCGCTGCACCGCCTGGTTTACCGAGCCGATCGCCGTCGCCTGTTCGCGCGTCGCATCGGCGATCTGCACCACCGTGCTCGTGACCTCGCGTACCGAGCCGCGAATATTCCCCAGGGACTCACCGGTCTGCATCACCAGGTCGTTGCCGGTGCTGACCCGCGACACGGTCTCGGTGATCAGCCCCTTGATCTCCTCCGCCGCCTTGGCCGACCGGCGCGCGAGGTTGCGCACCTCGGCGGCGACCACCGCAAAGCCTCTGCCCTGCTCGCCGGCGCGCGCCGCCTCCACCGCGGCGTTGAGCGACAGGAGGTTGGTCTGGAAGGCGATCTCGTCGATCACCTCGATGATCTCCTGGATGCGGGTCGACGACTCCTCGATCTCCCCCACCGCCCCCACCGCCTCGCAGACAACGATCGCCCCCTCATCGGCGGAGCCGGCGGCCTCCTTGGCGAGGGTATTGGCGCGACCGGCATGGTCGGCATTCTGCTCGACGGTGGTGGTGACCTCCTCCACCGCCGCGGCGGTCTCCTCCAGGGAGCTCGCCTCCTCCTCGATACGATTCGCGAGATCACGGTTGCTGGCGGCGATCTCCTCGCTAGCCCGGCCGACCTCCTCGCTGCGCGCCACCACCTCCGATACCAGAGCGCTGAGCTCAGTGGTGGTGCGGTTGAAGGCATCCTTGATTCGCGCGTGGTCGCCCCGATAGTCACCAGACATCCGCACCACCAGGTCACCATCGGCGAGCCGCTCGAGCGCCGTCACCACCTCGTTCACCGGTTCCAGGGTGGTGTCGATCGTGGCGTTGAAGCCCTCGATCAGCTCCCGGTAGGCACCGCTGAACTGGTCGGCGTCACCCCGGCGACCGAGGTCGCCCTCCTGTGCTGCGGCCAACAGGGTGGCACTCTCGGCGAGCACCGCGCGCATCGTCGACTGGAGTCGGCCAAAGGCGGTGGCGAGACGGTCATCGGCGTCGTGGGCGACCACGGCGTGATCCAGATCACCGCGGGCGAAGGCATCGACCCCTGCGGCCATCCCGTTGAGGTAGGTGATCATCGCCCGAAAGGCGTCCGCGAGGGTACCGATCTCGTCGGTCGAACGGTGGTCCACCTCTTGATCGAGGTGGCCGGCAGCGATCTCCCGGGCGGTGGCCGCCATCTGCCGCAGGGGACGTGCGATGGTGCGTCGCACGAGCAGACCCACGAGGGCCATCCCCGCGGCAAAGAGGGCAAGGTTGATCGCAATGGTGCGGGTCAGGGTGGTGACAAAGGCCGCCTGGACGGTCGCCAGGGAGTAGCCGATCCGTACCGCGCCGAGGACCGTCCCCTCCTCCACCTCGTGGCAGCCGAGGCAGTCTATTCCCTGGGTGTCGTGGGTCGCGCGCCAGGGACGGATCACCGTGAGGGTGAGGCCGGCGGCGCCGTCGCGGGTGGTGGCGATCTCCTCGCCGGCGAGCGCCCGCCGATCGAGATCATCCACCGGCGCCTCCCCATCGAGCCCCTCGCCGAACTCCTTGTCCACGGCGGCTCCCCGGAGAAAACGCGCCTCCGCCACCTTCGGCTCCGCCGCCAGGCGGCGGGTGATCACCTCCCGCCCCTCCATGTTGTCGGTCAGCATCATCGCGTTGAGGCTGTCGAAGCAGCTATCCACCAGAGCAAAGGTCTGCTCGGTGGCGGCGGCGAGGAGCTGGCGGTGCTGGCTGGTGGCGCTGTACCAGGTTGAAGCACCGAGGGTGACCAGGAAGATGACCCCCACCACGGTAATGAGCTTCGTCTGGATGGAGATACGTACATCGCGCAAGGCAGCAGGGAGAGTCATCATGGGCACACGGGGTTGGAGTGAAGGGTGCCCCGACCTGCCGCGGATATGGCGCGGTGGTTAGGCGTCATCATGGGCACACAAGGTTGGGGTGAAGGGTGTCCATCATCTTTACGGAAGAACATGACCTGCGGTTGAGCCATGAGCGGCACGATTGGCCCGCACGCCGGTGCGCGCGCTAGAATCTCGCTTTTTTTCTTGGAGAGCCCATGCGACACGACGGCCGCCGCCCCGACCAGCTCCGCCCGGTCGAGATCCTCCCTAACTACCTCAACCACCCCACCGGCTCGTGTCTCATCCGCTGGGGTGGAACCCACGTGTTGTGCGCGGCGAGCGTCGAAGAGCGAGTGCCGCGCTGGATGCGCGGCAAGGGCAAGGGGTGGATCACCGCCGAGTACGCCCTGCTGCCCTCCTCCACCCACACCCGCACTCAGCGCGAGGTGAGCCGCGGCAAGGTGGGGGGCCGCACCGCCGAGATCCAGCGCCTCATCGGCCGCTCCCTGCGGGCGGCGGTGGACATGGAGGCACTCGGCGAGCGCACCATCTTCATCGACTGCGACGTCATCAACGCCGACGGGGGCACCCGCACCGCCTCGATCACCGGCGGCTTCGTCGCCCTACGCCTCGCCCTCGACCGCCTGGTGGCCAAAGGCGCGCTCCGGCGGGCACCACTGCACGGCGCCCTGGCGGCGGTGAGCGTCGGGATCGTCGACGGCGAGCCGGTGCTGGACCTCGACTACCCCGAGGACTTCGCCGCCGCGGTCGACATGTGCGTGGTGATGACCGACCGAGAGGAGATCGTCGAGGTCCAAGGGACCGCCGAGGAGGCGCCCTTCTCCCGCGCCCAGCTCGACCGCCTCGTCGATCTCGCCGAGGGGGGCATCACCGAGCTCCTGGCGGCGCAGGCGGCCGCCCTCAGCGGTGCCCACGACACCCCTGGAGCGGGACGATGAGCGAGGCGTGGCTGGAGGTCGTGGTCGCCACCTCCAACGACCACAAGGTGCGGGAGATCACCGATCTCCTGCGGATGGAGTGGATCCACCTGCGCGCCTGGGGTGACTTTGCGCCGCTGCCCGAGGTGGTGGAGGACGGCTCCACCTTCGCCGAAAACGCCCTCATCAAGGCCCACGCCGCCCACGCCCACACCCGTCTGCCCTCCCTGGCCGATGACTCAGGGATCGAGATCGACTGCCTCGACGGCCGCCCGGGGATCTACTCCGCCCGCTTCGCCGGCGAGGCGGCGACGGACGCGGAGAACAACGCCCACATGGTGCGCCTCCTCGCCGACCACGAGCCGCCGTATACCGCCCGCTACCGGTGCGTCATCGCCGTCACCGGCCTCGACGGCCACAAGGACCACCTCTTCGAGGGGAGCTGCGAGGGGACCCTGACCATCGAGCCCCACGGCAATAATGGTTTTGGCTACGACCCGTACTTCCTCCCCCAGGGGTTCGAGACCACCTTCGCCGAGATGTCCCTGGAGGCGAAACAGGCCCTGTCGCACCGCGGCGCCGCGGTCCACAAGCTCGCCGCTTTTCTGAAACAACTCCGGGGGTAGGGTGCGGTCTGCGGCGCAGACCGCAGAGGCGGCGCAGAGAGGATCAGCGGAAATAGCAATGCAGGCCGAGATGGCGCCGTCCGTAGGGCGGGCAGAGGCCCGCCGAGCACCGTACCTTCTTGAGAAATGCCTATTCCCTTAGCTCATGACCGACGACGGGCAATCGGAAAGAGGGCAAG
>CAZRGD010000221.1:0-5007 GCA_964599505.1 uncultured Nitrospirota bacterium
GGCGCGGCTGCTCGACGTGAGCCGCCAGCGGCTGCGGCGGAAGCTGGAGGGATGACGGTCAGCCACAGTGCGATGGGTAGGAGCGGGCCATGCCCGCGATTCGGATTACCCGCGGTGGTCGGCGTGTTCGGCGGCAATCGGGGGCATGGCCCCCTCCTACCCTCGTTGTCGCCCGCCACCCTGGCGTCTTCCGGGGGCGGCGTGGTCTGATCGGTGACTCTGGGCGGCTCGTTGTCGCCACCGACTGCCTCCTGCCTACTGCACTCCTGCGGTTCCCCATGCCCCACCCGTACCACGGTGTTTCCCTGATCGCCGATCCGATCCACCGATACATCCAGCTCACCGTGCCGGATCGGCCCGGGGAGCAGTGCGAGCAGACGCTCCTGGATACCCCGTGGATGCAACGGCTGCGCTACATCTACCAGCTCCAGTCGGCGCGCTGGGTCTTCCCCGGGGCAGAGCACTCGCGTTTCCAGCACTCCCTCGGGGCGATGCACCTCGCCGGCCGCCTTGCCCGCCACCTCTACCCGACTCTCGCCCTCCACCACACCGACTGCCCGTCGAGCGCCCTGGTGGAGGAGGTGCTGCGGGTGGCGGGGATGCTCCACGACATCGGCCACGGTCCCTTCGCCCACTTCTTCGAGGAGAACCACCTCGCCCGCTTCTCCCTCACCCACGAGCAGGTCGGCGGGATGATCATCACCGGCCCCTTGGCGCCGGTGATCCTTGATCTGCACCGCAGCCCGAGCGGCGACTTCGACCCTGGCGAGGAGCTCGACCCGGCGTGGGTCGCCTTCCTCATCGCCAAGGAGGCGGGGGGCGGCGAGGGGATCCCACCGTGGGTGGTGGCCCTGAAGCCGCTGCTCGCCGGCGTCTTTACCGCCGACAACATGGACTACGTCCTGCGCGACTCCTACATGTGCGGTGTCGCCATCGGGCCGGTGGACGTCGACCGGTTGATCCACTACCTCTTCTTCTCCGAGGCCGGGCTCACCCTGCACCGGGCCGGGCTGGCGGCGCTCAACATGTTCCTCAACGCCCGCCTCTACCTCTACTCCAACGTCTACTTCCACCGCACCACCCGCGCCATCGACCTCCACCTGCGTGAGGTCTTCCCCGCCACCATGGAGGAGATCTGGCTCGCCAGCCCGGCGGACGATCTGGACGGCTATCTGCGGATTACCGAGTGGTCGCTCATTGAGGAGGTGCGGAGGTGGAGCACGTCGGAGAGCGGCGTGCGCCGTGGCCTCGGGCGCGAGTGGGCACGGATCCTCGGCCGCGACGTGAAGTGGAAGATGGCCTACGACACCATCGTCTCCAGCCGCGACCTCACCCAGGAGACGCCGCCGCTCGACCCGGCGGAGATGGAGGCGCAGATCCGTGACCGGCTGCCGGCCGCCCTCCACGGCCTCCCCTTCCGCATCGACCTCGCCACCAAGGACACCCGGCCGCTCAATCCGCTGCAGATGGGTGACCGGCAGATCTACGTCTTCGACCCCACCACCGGCCGCACCTCCACCGCGGCGCTGCGCGACCAGTTCGACTACATCCCGGCGAAGATCCTCCACTGCCGGCTGTTCGCCGTGGATCACGACCACGACGCGGTCCTGGGGAAGCTGGCCGCGGAGCTCCTCTACGGATGACGGCGGCGCCGTGCAGGCCGGTTGCGGCCTGGATCGGGGGCATGGCCCCCTCCTACCTGCGAGGTCGCGCCGGTGGAGTCCCGGTAGGCCGGTAGGAGCGGGCCATGCCCGCGATCGGCGTTGCACCCTGCGTCTCCACCCCTCCGCCTGCCTGTGTCACTCTCGCGCTCTCCTGCCATGGCCTCCCGTTCCCCCTCCCGTCTTTCGCCCCGCTTCGCCCTCTCCCTTCTCGCCGTCGTGGCAGGGATCGCGGTGGTGGCGGCGTTGGTGTGGCCGCCGGTTGCGCCGGTGGGTCCGGAAGGCGGCGGGCGGACTCCACCGCCGTCTGCGGATGGGTCGCCGGCGGAGGGCACGCCGCCCGCCACCGCGGAGGAGGAGCCGCCCCGGGTGGCGATCGTCTTCGACGACCTCGGCCGCGACCTCGCTGCCGCCGACCGGCTGTTGGCCACCGGCGAGGCAATTACCTTCTCCGTCCTTCCCCTTCGCCCCCACTCGGTGGAGACCGCCGAGCGGGTCCACGCGGCGGGTGAGGAGGTGCTGCTGCATCTGCCCATGGAGCCCCAGGCGTACCCGCGCATCCGCCCCGGCCCCGGCGGCCTGCTCGTCTCGATGGACGAGACCGCCCTGCGCCGTCAGCTCGACGAGGACCTCGCGGCGGTCCCCTTCATCGACGGGGTAAATAACCACATGGGCTCGCGCCTCACCGAGGAGGCGGCCCCCATGGCGGTAGTGATGGAGCAGCTCGCTGCGCGCCGCCTCTTCTTCCTCGACAGTCGCACCACTGCCCACTCGGTGGCGGTGGAGGCGGCGGCGGAGGCGGGCATCCCGTGGCTGGCGCGCGACATCTTCCTCGACAACAGCCAGACGCCCGAGACGATCGCCGCCCAGTTCGACAAGCTCATCGACCTGGCGCTCACGCGTGGCCACGCCATCGCCATCGGCCACCCCCACCCGGCCACCCTCGACGCCCTCGACGCCGCCCTGCCCAGGCTGCGCGAGGCGGGGATCGCCGTCGTCCCCCTCGCCGACCTCCTTCCGCGCGGAGAGGCGATGTGGTCTCCTTCCACTCTATGAAACGCTACCTCCTGCCCCTGCTTTTCGCCCTCGTCGTGGTCCGCCCGGCGACCGCCGACGACCTGTCGCGGGTGCGCCACTTCCTCACCACCCTCACCTCCCTCCAGGGCGAGTTCGTCCAGCACGCCACCAACCGTGCCACCCACACCACCCAGGATGCATTGGGCTCTGTGTGGATCGAGCGACCGGCCAGGGTGCGGTGGCACTACACCCGGCCTGCGGCCCAGGACGTGCTCATCGACGGTGAGCGCATGTGGGTCTACTCGAAGGAGCTGGAGCAGGTGGTGATCCGCCGCCTCAAACCGGGCGAGCTGGCGCGCACCCCCCTCGCCTTTCTCGCCGGCCTCGCCTCCCTCGACGACCTCTACCGGGCGGAGGTCATGCCGACCGGAGATCACCCGGACGAGCTGCGGCTCCTCCTCACCCCGAAAGAAAAGACTGTGCGCTTCCAGTCCGTCTCCCTCCGGCTCAAACGCGACGACCTCACCCTCCTTGGCATGGAGGTGGTCGACACGGTCGGCAACCTCACCGCCATCGCCTTCCACGGACTGAAGGTGAACCAGCCGGTCGACCCGGCGCACTTTGCATTGAATCTGCCCAAGGGAACCCAGCGCATCGAGCAGTAGGGACGGCGGCGCCATGCACGCCATCTTCGGCTCGCACGCGCGCCGAGGTAGGAGCCGGCTCCCGCCGGCGAAACCGGTCCGCAGGGCCGGTGGGGCCTGCGGCCCCGATCGCGAGCAGGAGCTCGCTCCTACCACTCCACCCGCCATTACGTTGCCTGTTTTGCGGCACCCCACCCCCGACGGCGCTTCGCGCCGTCTTTGCGGTCTGCGCAGCAGACCGCACGCGAGCGGGAGCTCGCTCCTACCGATCTATGGTCTCCCTTGGCCTCACCCCCGGGATGGCGGATCCTTCCGCGATGGCGTCCCCCCTCAAGCTCGGCCTCGTCTCCCTTGGCTGTCCGAAAAACCTCGCCGACTCGGAGGTCGCCCTCGGCCTCGCCAAGGCGGCGGGGTTCGAGCTCACCGCGAGCCCCGAGGAGGCGGACTGTCTGGTGGTGAACACCTGCGGCTTTCTCGAATCTGCCCGCGCCGAGTCGATCGACACCATCCTGGAGATGGCGCGCTACAAGGAGGAGGGGCGGTGTCGCGGTCTGGTGGTCACCGGCTGCCTCGGCGAGCGGTACGCGGCCGAGCTCGCCGCCTCCCTGCCGGAGGTGGACGCGATCCTCGGGACCACCGAGTACCAGCGGCTGCCGGAGCTGCTGAAGCGGCTCGCCGCGGGCGGTTCGGTCGAGGCGGCCGAGCCGCCGGTGGGGATCCGCCTCTACCCGGCGGCGCTGCCGCGCGAGCCCCTCACCGCCGCCCCCTACAGCTACGTCAAGATCGGCGAGGGATGCGCCAACGGCTGCACCTTCTGCTCGATCCCTCTGATGCGCGGCGACTTCGCCAGTCGGCCGGTGGACGACCTCCTGCGGGAGATGGACGGGCTCGCCGCCCGTGGGGTGAAGGAGGCGATCCTCATTGCCCAGGACACCACCGCCTACGGGGTCGACCGGCCGCATGCGGGAGAGGACCTCGCCTCTTTGCTGCGCGCGGTGGAGGCCCAAGGGGCAGTGGAGTGGATCCGCCTGCTGTACGCCTACCCCGGCCGCCTCACCAACGAGGTGGTCGAGCTCCTCGCTACCGGCCGTCACCTGCTGCCTTACCTCGACCTGCCCCTCCAACATATTGATGAGCGGATCCTCCGCCGCATGGGGCGGCGGGCGTCGGAGGCGGAGACGCGGGCGGTGGTGGCGAGGCTCCGCGAGGCAGGCGTCACCCTGCGCACTACCTTCATCACCGGCTTCCCCGGCGAGACCGACGCCGCCTTCGAGCGGCTCGCCTCCTTCGTCGCCGAGGGCCACTTCGACTGGCTCGGCTGCTTCACCTACTCGCCGGAGGAGGGGACCGCGGCCGTCGGCCTCGACGGCGTGGTGGAGGCCGAGGTGGCGGCGGCGCGTGCCGAGCGGCTCATGGAGATCCAGGGGGAGGTCTCCCGGGCGCGCCTGGCTACGCGCGTCGGCACGGTGGAGGCAGTCCTCGTGGAGGGCGAGAGCTCTGAGTCCGACCTGCTGCTCGCCGGCCGAACCCGCTGGATGGCGCCGGAGATCGACGGCGTCGTCTACCTCACCGACGCCGAGGGGAGCCCGCCCACCGCCGGTGAGATCGTGCAGGTCGAGTTCACCCACTCACACGACCACGACCTGGAGGGGCGGGTGGTGGGGGCGCGCCGCGCGCCCCCGGGA
>CAZRGD010000222.1:0-4982 GCA_964599505.1 uncultured Nitrospirota bacterium
GCGGTGGCGGGGGTAGGGGGGGCTGGTGGGGGCGGGGGAGGGGGTGGGGGAGGGGGTGAGGACGGAGGAGGGGGGGGCGGAGGAAGGGGCACGACCGATCGGGGTGGTCGCCTCGGACCACGTCTGGCGCGCCTACCGCCGGGTGTGGCGGCGTGGCCGGCGGAGCGACGCCACCACCCCCGCGGCCGCCCTCCACCGCCTGCGGATCCAGTGCAAGAAGCTGCGCTACCTGATGGAGGCGTTCCGCCGCCTCTACGATGCAGGCGAGATCGGCCCCCTGATTCGGACGCTGAAGCAGCTCCAGGACCACCTGGGCGACTTCAACGACCTGAAGGTGCAGCAGGCGCACCTGAAGGCGATGGCGGAGGCGCTCGCCCGCGAGGGGGCGCCCGCCGCCACCCTCATGGCGGTGGGGCGGCTGGTGGCCCACCTGGAGGTCCAGCAGCAGGCGGAGCGACGCCGCTTTGCCAAGGCGTTCCGACGCTTCGCTACCGCGGACCACCGGGCCACCTTCCACCACCTCTTCCAGACCTCCGGGGTAGCCGTCCTGTGAGGGTCGTCGCCACCTACAACATCAAGGGCGGGGTGGGAAAGACCGCCACCGCGGTAAACCTCGCCACCCTCGCGGCGGGTGCCGGCCTGCGCACCCTCCTCTGGGACCTCGATCCGCAGGGTGCCGCCACCTTCTACTTCCGGATCCAGGCGAAGGTGAAGGGGGGCGGGCGACGCCTCATCCGCGGCAAGAGGCGGCTGGCACCGCGGATCCGCGGCACCGACTTCGACCGCCTCGACCTCCTCCCCGCCGACTTCTCCTACCGCCACATGGACCTCGCCCTGAAGTCCACGAAGCGGCCCGAGCGGCAGCTCGCCCGCCTCCTGCACCCCCTCGCCGGGGCGTACGACCTCTGCCTCCTCGACTGCGCCCCGAGCATCTCCCTCGCCTCGGAGAGCGTCTTTGGCGCCGCCGACGCCCTCCTCGTCCCCACCATCCCCACCGCGCTCTCCCTGCGCACCCTGGAGCAGCTCCGCCGCCACCTCGCCGGCGCCGGACCGCGCCGCCTTCAGGTGCTACCGTTCTTCTGTATGGTCGATCGGCGCAAATGGCTCCACCGCCAGGTGTGCGACACCGCGGCGGACCACCCACCGGGCCTCTTGGCGAGCCGGATTCCGTACGCCAGCGAGGTGGAGCAGATGGGGAGCCACCGCGCTCCACTGGTGGCGTTTGCTCCGGCCAGCCGTGGGGCGCGCGCCTATGGGGCGCTGTGGCAGGAGGTTCGGGATCGTCTGGGGTTGAGTGTGGGGATGGCTTAGTGGAGCGCGCCACCAGGTAATCGGACCCGGGGTCGGGGTGACGAAAGGGTCGGTCATGACGAAAGAGGAGATGCAGCACGTCGAGCGCAAGGCGGAGCCGAAGGCGAGCGCGGCGACCCCGGTGCAGTACGACCTCGATGCCCCCGAGCTCTACCTCAACCGCGAGCTCACCTGGTTGGAGTTCAACCGGCGGGTCCTGCACGAGGCGCAGGACGAGCGCAACCCGCTCCTGGAACGGGTCAAGTTCGTCGCCATCGTCGGCTCCAACCTGGACGAGTTCTTCATGAAGCGGATCGGCGGCCTCAAGCGCCAGGTGGGCGCCGGGGTCACCACCCTCACCCCCGACGGACGCACCCCGAAAGAGCAGATCGACGCCTGCTACGCGGTGATGCGCGACATCGAGGCGCAGCGCGACGCCCTGATCCCGCAGCTCCACGCGGCGCTCGCCAAAAACGGTATCCACCTCCTCGCCTACGACGACCTGAAGGTGGTGGAGCGCAAGTGGCTCCGTGACCACTACCTGGAGAACATCTACCCCCTGGTGACCCCGCAGGCGGTGGACCCGGCCCACCCCTTCCCGTTCATCTCCAGCCTGTCGCTCAACCTCCTCATCACCCTCCACTATCCGGATGAAGAGGAGCGCCGCCTGGCGCGGGTGAAGCTGCCGATCGGCTCCGGAATCCCGCGCTTCGTCCGGATCCGCCAGGCGCGCCGCTTCGTCCCCCTGGAGGAGGTGGTCTCCCACAACCTCGACCTCCTCTTCCCGAAGATGGAGATCGACGCGTGTGAGCTCTTCCACGTCACCCGCAACGCCAACGTGGAGCGCGACGAGGAGCAGGCGAACGACCTCCTGGCGATGATCGAGACCGAGGTGCGCGACCGCCTCTTCGCCCCCATCGTGCGGGCGACGGTGGCCGCGGACATGGACCCGATCCACCGTGGCATGCTCGCCGCCGAGCTCGGCCTCGACGAGGGCCACGACGTCTTCCCGACCCAGGGGATGATGGCCACCCGCGACCTGTTCGAGATCGCCGCCCTGGATGCGCCGCGTCTCCACGACCCGCCTCACCACCCGGTCGACCACGCCAAGCTGCGCGGCGCCCCGAACATCTTCCACACCATCCGCGAGGCGGGCTCGATCCTCCTGCAGCACCCGTACGAGTCGTTCAGCACCACCGTGGAGCGTTTCCTGCGCGAGGCGGCGGAGGACCCCAAGGTGCGGGCGATCAAGATGTGTCTCTACCGCACCTCCTCCGGCACCCGGGTGATCGACGATCTAATCGCCGCGGCGCGCAACGGCAAGCGGGTGGCGGTGGTGGTGGAGCTGAAGGCGCGCTTCGATGAGGCGGCGAACATCGGCTGGGCGAGCCGCATGGAGCAGGTGGGGATCCACGTCACCTACGGGGTCATGGGGCTGAAGACCCACAGCAAGCTGATCCTGGTGGTGCGCCAGGACTACAGCGGCCTGCGCCGCTACGCCCACATCGGCACCGGCAACTACCACGCCGGTACCGCCCGCCTGTACACCGACCTCGGGCTGCTCACCTGCGACGACGCCATCGGCCGCGACCTCACCGAGCTGTTCAACTACCTCACCACCGGCTACACCCCGAAGCGCGACTACCACAAGATTCTGCCGGCACCGAAGGTGCTGAAGCACGCCTTGCTGGAGAAGATCGAGCGGGAGATGGCGGCCAGCTCGAAGGGCCACCCGGGGCTCATCCAGATCAAGGTCAACGCCCTGGAGGACGCCGACCTCACCCGTGCCCTCTACCGCGCCTCCCAGGCGGGGGTCCATGTGGACCTCATTATCCGCGATACCTGCCGCCTGCGCCCCGGCCTCCCCGGCCTGTCGGAAAACATCCGGGTGATCTCCATCGTCGGCCGTTTTCTGGAGCACAGCCGCATCTACTACTTCCGCAACCGCGGTGATGAGGAGTTCTACATCGGCTCTGCCGACGCCATGCAGCGCAGCTTCGAGCACCGGATAGAGGTGATCGTGCCGGTGGAAAACCCGCACCACCAGGAGGAGCTGCGCGCCATCCTCGACGCCCAGCTCGCCGATCCGCGCAACGCCTGGGAGATGCAGCCCGACGGTACCTACCTCCAGCGCCACCCGACCGCCCGCGACCTCAAGGGGAGTCAGCAGATCCTCATGGAGCGCGCCGAGGCGCGCCTGAAGGCGGCGAAGCGGCTCAAGCGACGCAAGCCGAAGGCGATGAAGGGACGCAACGTGCGCTCCTAGGAGTCTGTCGGCCCTGGACCTCAATACCCCTACCCTCCGCGCCGCGGTCCGGTCTGCCGGTGAGCCCACGGCTGTGCCGGGAGGGGTCCCCGGGTACAATGCCGGCGGTGCGGGGCCGGAAGGCGCGGAGGCGGCGCCCCCCACGAAAGGACACACGCATGCAGCGACAGATCGGGATCCTCACCAGCGGTGGCGATTGCCCCGGTCTCAATGCCGCCCTACGCGGGGTCGGCAAGGCCGGCATCGGCCGGTTCCACATGCACCTGATCGGCTTCCGGGACGGCTTCCGGGGGCTGGTCCAGGACCGCTCCCTGGAGATGGACCCACACCTCCTCTCCGGGATCCTCACCGACGGCGGCACCCTGCTCGGCACCAGCCGCGATAAGCCGCACCGAATGGCGATCGGCGGCAAGGTGCGCAACATGATCGACGCGGTGGTGGAGACCTACGAGCGCCACCACCTCGACGCCCTGGTCTGCATCGGCGGCGGCGGCACCCAGAAGAACGCTCTGCGCCTGAAGGAGGCGGGGCTGCACGTGGTCACCCTGCCAAAGACCATCGACAACGACATCTTCGGTACCGACGTCTCCTTCGGCTTCGACACCGCCATGGGGATCGCCACCGAGGCGATCGACCGGCTCCACTCCACCGCCATGAGCCACTCGCGGGTGATCGTGGTGGAGGTGATGGGCCACCGGGCGGGGTGGATCGCCCTCGGCGCCGGCATGGCGGGCGGCGCCGACGTCATCCTCATCCCGGAGATCCCGTACCGCCTGGAGTCGGTCGCCGACGCCATCCTGAAGCGGGCACGGGCCGGCAAGAACTTCAGCATTGTGGCGGTGGCCGAGGGGGCGATGTCGCAGGAGGAGGGGGCGATCGTCGACCGGTTGGTCGCCGCCAAGGAGGCCGCCACGGACAAGGAGGAACGACGACAGGTCTCCACCGAGCTCCAGACCTTCCACCGGAAACACGGCAACCACACCCTGCGCCTCACCGAACAACTGGAAGAGCTCACCGGCCTGGAGTCACGCCTCACCATCCTCGGCCACCTGCAGCGGGGCGGGACACCCTCGGCCGCCGATCGGCTGCTCGCTACCCTGCTGGGCACCGCCTGCGCCGAGTACCTGCATCAGGGGCTGCACGGCATCATGGTGGCGGCACGCGGTGCGGGCGCCGAACCGCTCCCCCTGGAGCAGGTGTGTGGCAAGAAGAACCTCGTCTCTCCCGACCACCCGTGGGTGACGGCGGCACGCCACGTCGGCACCTGCTTCGGCGACGAAGAGCCGGCGGCGGCGGAGGCGACGCCGCTCTGAGGATCAGCGGAAACAAGATGTGGCACCTGACCGTAGGGTCGGCAGAGGCCGACCGACACCGTCATCTCAAGAAACTACGGTGCTCGGCGGGCTGAAGCCCGCCCTACGGACGG
>CAZRGD010000223.1:0-4978 GCA_964599505.1 uncultured Nitrospirota bacterium
CTCAATAATACGTCGGTCACCTATGAGCTCGACCTCCCGACCGTGGAGCGGCTGCGTGGCCGCGAGCTGAGCCCCGGCGGTAACCCCCTCGATCCGGCGGCGTACCGCGATCGGGACCACCGCCTCGCCGCCATCGACCGCTCCACCCCCGTCCTGGTGGGACCGAGCGGCCAGGGGGCGGGCTCGCCCCACCGGCCGCGGATGATCTACGTGGGGAGCGCCGCCGGCCTTCTGGAGGCGGTGGATGCGACCAGCGGGATGGAGCGATGGGCCCTTCTTCCCCGCAGCCAACGCGACCTGCTGGCCCGCGACGGGGTGGCGGCGCAGACCGGGATCGACGGCAGCCCGGCGGTGGCGGATCTGTGGATCGACGACGACCACGATTCGGCGACACCGCGTCGCTTCCGAACCGTCCTGACGGTCGCCATGGGGGAGAGCGCCTCGGCCCTCCTCGCGGTGGACGTCACCGACCCCGCCGCGCCGATCATCCTCTGGGAGCGGACCGCGATCCGGCCGCCCCGCGCGGGGGAGACGGCCGAGGTAGACACAGGAGGGAGCGGGACCCCGGATCGGGTGGCCATGGGGGCAGCGGCCAAGCCGGCCCTCGCCCACGTCGCCCTCGCCACCCCCACCGGCCCGGAGCGCACCGCGGTGGTGGTGGTCGCAACCGCCCGCGCCAGGTCGGCGGCCGGCCACGGCGGTCTCCATCTCTACGGGGTCCGCGCTGAGGACGGCACCCTCCTGTGGGATCGCCTCTTCCCCTATGAGGGTGGGGTGAACGACGTACCACCGTCGCCGGTGGCGGTGGACACCGACGGTGACGGGCTCGCCGAGGTCGTGGTGGCCGCCGATCTCGAAGGCCGCCTGTGGGCGGTGGAGGCGGCGACCGGCCACCCCCTCTACTGTGCCGATGACCCGGCGAGGTGTCGGGAGCCGGTCCCCCTCTATGCGGATCCCGCGGGTGTCGACCGTCCCTTCGGTGCGCCGCCCGCGGTGGTCGCCGACCACGGCCGCATGGTGGTGGTTGCGGCCACCGGCGGCGCCGACTGGATCGACGCAGCCGTGGTGCAGCACCTGGTGGCGGTGGAGGCGACGCCTCCGGCACGTCTGGTGGCACCACCCGCTGGGGGCGCCGGCCATCTTCTCTTTGCCCACGCCCTGGCGGTGGGGGAGCGGGTCTACGCCCAGCCGATCGTCCAGGGCCACGAGCTCTACCTCGGGGTCACCCGCGGGGGGCTCGCTGAAGGGGATGGTGCTCTCGTCCACCTGCGCGTCGAGGCGGATGAGAGCGGTATGACGGAGGTTGCGCGTCACGACCTCGCCGCCGGCGTTGGTGCCAGCCTCGCGCCGGTGGGCGGTGGGGTGGTGGGGGCGACGGTGGACGGGACGGTCTTCCAAGCCGGACCGGTGGTGGTTGCAGCAGCGGTCGCAACGCCGCCGCCTCTGGTGCGCCTCTACTGGCGGGAGGTGCAGTGAGGGAGGGGGAGAAGGAGCCGGCCGAGGCGGAGCGGCGGGTGGAGGTCGACGCCGACCTCTTCCCGACCCTGGTGGGGGAGCACGACCGTAACCTCAACCTGATCGAGCGCACCTTCGGGGTGCGCCTGGTCACCTCGGGCTCGGCGGTGGTCGTCCAGGGCGGCGGTGAGCGCGCCGAGCGGGTCGTCCAGCTCCTCCGCGATCTCGCCGAGAGCCCGGAGCTGTGCGGGGGCGGCGGCGAGCTGGCCGTGCTCATGGAGCGCCTCGCCGACGAGTCGGGCAGCCGCCTCCACGACTTCGTCGCCCACGGGGTGGTGGTCGGGAAGCGGCGGATCGTCCCGAAGAGCGCCGGCCAGGTGCGCTACCTGGAGGCGATCCACGACCACGACATGGTCTTCGCCATCGGCCCGGCCGGGACCGGCAAGACCTACCTCGCCATGGCCGCGGCGATCCACGCCCTGAAGGGCAAGGAGGTGGAACGGATCATCCTGGCCCGTCCCGCGGTGGAGGCGGGCGAGTCCCTCGGTTTCCTCCCCGGGGATCTCCAGGAGAAGGTCAACCCGTACCTCCGTCCCCTCTATGACGCCCTCTACGACATGGTCCACCACGAGCGGGCCGAGGCGATGCTCGACCACGGCACCATCGAGATTGCGCCGCTCGCCTTCATGCGCGGCCGCACCCTGAACGACGCCTTCATCATCCTCGACGAGGCACAGAACTGCACCTCGGATCAGATGAAGATGTTTCTCACCCGCATGGGCTTCAACTCCAAGGTGGTGGTCACCGGCGACATCACCCAGACCGATCTGCCGAGCGACCAGCCGTCCGGGCTCGCCGAGTCGCAGGAGATCATGGCCGGGGTGGAGGGGGTCGCCTTCGTTCACCTGCAAGAACGCGACGTGGTCCGCCACCCCCTGGTGCGGCGGGTGATCGCGGCGTACGCGCGGTATGAGGAGGGTAGGAATCGGTAGGAGGGGGTCGTACCCCCGATTCAGGCCCGTAGGGCCTGCCGCGCGATGCGCGGATCGCGGGCATGGCCCGCTCCTACCCTTTTTTCGGATTGCCCATGGCCACCATCCTCCTCACCGAGAACACCCCGCTGCGCCTCGCCGCCGGTGAGGCGGAGCACCTCCTTTCCGAGGCGATGGGGCTGCTTGGCGTCGATTACGAGGTGAGCGTCACCGCGGTGGAGGAGGCGGAGATGGCGGAGCTGAACCAGGGCTACCGTGGGCGTGAGGGGTCGACCGACGTCCTCTCCTTTGCCCTCAACGAGGGGGAGGGGGGCGAGGTCGGCGACTACTGGCTCGGCGACATCGTCGTCTGCCCGGCGGTGGCGGCGCGCCACGCGGCGGAGGTCGGGCGGCCGGTGGCCGATGAGGTGCGGTGGGTCCTCATCCATGGCCTGCTGCACCTGTTGGGGTACGATCACGAGCGCGGCGGGTCGGAGGCGCGCGACATGCGGGAGCGAGAACAGTGGCTGCTCAACCAGATCACCGCCCCATGAAGGACGGGGTGCGCAAGTCGCCGTACCGGCCGCGCAACTCCCTGGAGAGCGCCAACTACGCGGTGGAGGGGTTGATCACCGCGGTGCGCTCCGAGCGCCACCTCCGCTTCCATCTCGCCGCGGCGGTGGCGGTGGTCCTCGTCTCCCTCTACCTGCAGGTCTCCCTCCAGGACTTTCTCATCCTCGCGGTGGCGATGATGCTCGTCTTCTACGCCGAGCTGATGAACACCGCCCTGGAGGTAGTGGTGGACCTGGTCACCGTTGAGCGCCATCCCCTGGCGAAGATGGCCAAGGACATCTCCGCCGGCGCCGTCCTCGTTACCGCCATCCTGGCGATCATCATGGGCTACATCACCTTCGCACCGTATTTGCGGCGCTACTTCGAGCTCGGCATCGGCCAGATCCGGGTCGAGGACGAGCACCTCACCATCGCCGCCCTGCTCATCACCATGGCGGCAGTCCTCTATTTGAAGGTACGCACCGGCCGCGGCCGTCCCCTGCGCGGCGGTATGCCCTCGGGCCACGCCGCGGTGGCCGCCTCGGTGTGGGCGGCGGTCACTCTGGTGAGCCGCTCCCCGCTGCTCTCCGGGCTGGTCGCCCTCCTCGGGGTGCTGGTGGCGATCAGTCGCGTTACCCTGCGCATCCACACCCGCGTCGAGGTCCTCCTCGGGGGACTCCTCGGGGCGATCATCACCCTCCTCCTCTTCCAGCTCCTCGGATAGATCCATGGCCCTCTTCTGGCGCAAGCGCAAACCGGCCGAGACCGCGGAGGAGGTCGCCGAAGAGGTCGGCGTCTCCGAGGAGGGGGGCGACGGCGAGGCGCTGGAGGGTGGAGACGACTCTGTCACCGCCGTCGTAGAGGAGCCCTCCGTGGCCGCCGAGATGGCCGATGCGGAGGAGGCGACGGAGGCGGTCGGAGAAAAGGCGGTGGCGGAACCGGCACCGGCGGCCGAGCTCGCCGAGGGAGAGGGGGGACAGACCGGGGGGGAGGGGCGGCGGCGCGGCCTCTTCTCCCGCCTCAAGCGCGCCCTCGGTCGCTCCCTGGGCGGTCGCCTGGCGGCGCTCCTGGGCCGGCGCAAGATCGATGAAGAGCTCCTCGAAGAGCTGGAGACCCTGCTGATCTCCTCCGACCTCGGGGTCGATACCACCCTCGATATCCTCGACACGGTGCGCGAGCGCGCCGCCCGCAACGAGCTCTCCGACGCCTCCGCCATCCGCGAGCTGATCCGCGACCACCTCACCACCACCCTGGAGGGGGTGGAGGCACCGCTCACCGTGGCGGCGGAGCCGGGGCCGGCGATTCTCATCGTCATCGGGGTCAACGGCTCGGGCAAGACCACTACCATCGGCAAGCTCGCCTTCCGCCTGGTGCGCGACGGCAAGGGGGTGGTGATCGCCGCCGCCGACACCTACCGGGCGGCGGCGGCGGAGCAGCTCGCCGTCTGGGGTGAGCGCGCCGAGTGCACGGTGGTGCGCAAGGAGGCGGGCGCCGACCCGGCGGCGGTGGTCTTTGATGCCCTGGCCCAGGCCAAGAAGGAGGGTGCCGACGTGGTCATCATCGACACCGCCGGGAGGCTGCACACCGAGACCAATCTGATGGAGGAGCTGGCGAAGATCGCTCGGGTCGCCGCCCGCCAGGTCCCGGATGCGCCGCACGAGGTCCTCCTGGTCCTCGATGCCACCACCGGTCAGAACGCGGTCCAGCAGGCGGAGCTCTTCCACCGCTACACCGGCCTCACCGGCCTCGTCCTGACCAAGCTCGACGGCACCGCCAAGGGCGGCATCGTCGTCGGCATCACCCACCGGCTCAAGGTGCCGGTAAAGCTGATCGGCATCGGCGAGGGGGTCGAGGACCTGCGGGACTTCGACCCGGCGGCCTTCGTGGATGCGTTGATGGAAAGCTGAGGCAACGGCGGCGCGTACGGCACCACCTACAAGAGGGAGATGGGTAGGAGCGAGCTCCCGCTCGCGATTCGGGGCCGAAGGCCCCGCCGGCCC
>CAZRGD010000224.1:0-4964 GCA_964599505.1 uncultured Nitrospirota bacterium
CCCCGCGCAGGCACCGCGTGCGCGGCCACGTGCCCCGTCCGGCTCCTCCGCCTCGGCCCCGCCCGCCCCAGCGCCGGGCGGCCGCCCATGGTGGGTGAGGTTCCGGGCGGGGCGGGGTGGCGTCGCCTCCGCACCCGCCTCGGATTCATGCCCGCGCGGATCACCGTCTACGGCCACCTCACCGGCCGCGAGACCCTCGCCTACTTCGGCCGCCTGCGCGGCGTCGGCGCGGCGCGGGTGGCGACGGTCCTGGAGCAGGTGGGGCTCACAAAGGCGGCGGACCGGCGGCTGGCGGGGTACTCCAAGGGGATGCGCCAGCGCCTCAACCTCGGCCAGGCGCTCCTCGGCGACCCGGAGGTGATCCTCGCCGACGAGCCCATCGAGGGGCTCGATCCCCAGGGGGTGCACGCCTTCTTCGACCTCCTGCACGCCGGCAAGGTGGAGACCGTAGTGATGTCGTCGCACCGGCTGGCGGAGTGCGGCCCCCGCGTCGATCGCATCTGCGTCCTGAGCGAGGGGGAGATCCGGGCGCTGGGGTCGGTGGAAGAGCTCAATCGTGACCTCGAGCTCCCCGTCCACGTCCACATCTACCCTTCCGAGTCCGCCAACGGCTCGCTTCAGATCGCCCTCACCGACCTCGGCGCCACCGCCGTGGTGATGCACCAGGGCGCCTGGGTGGCGGAGGTGGAGCAGGCCCGGAAGGTTGCCTTTCTCGCCGGCCTGACCGGTTGCCAGGCACAGATCCGCCAGCTCCACATCGAGGAGCCGAGCCTTGAGGAGCTCTACTTTGAGCACGAGTAACGTGGTCGTCGCCATCGCCCGCAAGGAGCTCACCGACCGCCTCCGCAATCGCTGGGTGTGGACGGTCTCCGCGCTGCTCTTCCTCTGCACCGTAGTGATCGCCTTCTTCGGCGCCGCCCCGGTGGGGGTGGTGGGGGGCAAGGGGGCGGGCGCCGCCATGGCGAGCTTGATGAACCTGGTGGCCTACCTGGTGCCGCTGATCGCCCTCATCCTCGGCTGCGGGGCGATCATCGACGAGAAGCAGCGCGGCACCCTCGACCTCATCCTCGTCTATCCCCTCTCGCCACGGGCCTACTTCGCCGGGACCTTCCTCGGTTTCGCCCTTGCCCTGGCGATCGCGGTGGTGGTGGGCTTCGCCCTCTCCGGCATCCTCCTTGTCCTCTGGGTGGGGGTCCCCGTCATCGAGTACCTCACCCTCACCGTGCTCGCTCTTGTCCTCGGTACCGCCTTCCTCGCCCTCTCCTTTTTCGTCTCGCTTCTGTCACGCGAGCGCGGCCGGGCGATCGCCTCCTCCGTCTTCCTGTGGATCTTTGCGATCTTCGTCTTCGACCTGATCCTCGTGGGGGTCCTGGTGGCCTCCGGCGGCAAGGTCCCCGCCACCCTCTTCGGGGCGTTGCTCCTTGCCAACCCGGCCGATTGCTTCCGGATCCTCTGCTTCCAGTGGATCGGTAGCGCCGCCGCCCCCCTCGGCCTCGCCTCGGTCGCCCCGGCGGGGCTTCCGGCGCCGTTGCTCCTGGCCATCCTTTGCCTCTGGGTGGTGGTCCCGGCGGTGGCGAGCTACTGGCTCTTTCAACGCCGCGTCGACCGTGACGCGCTGGTGTGATTCTCGGCCCGCATTTCTCACCATGAATCTGCTGCGAGCGCACAGCTCCCTGGTGAGAAATGGGGGCTAATTCAAAGGAGAGATCGATGTTCAGAAACGCGTGGGTCGTGGTGACGGCGTTGTTGCTGGTGGCGGCGAGCGGGGCGGAGGCCGGAGAGATCCGTGGCCGGATCGCCACGCCGAGCTGGGGGACGGCGGTGGTGTGGGTGGAGGGGGTCAAGGGCGATGTGGGGCAACACGACACCACCCTCACCCATGTCCGCGGCGGCAAGTTCCGCCCCCACGTGGCGATCGGCTTCGTGGGCAACGACTTCGTCTTCCGCAACAAAGACAACCGGATGCACAACATCCATCTCAACCTCCGCCTCGCCCGCCACAAGGCGGTCTCGGGTCGATCGCTCCTCTATGGGGCCACCCTCTACAACATCGCCCTGCCGGCGGGGAGCAAGGCAGTCCATCGGCCGATCAAGCCGAGCTTCCGCTATCGCGACCAGACCGGCTTTATTGAGGTGACCTGCGACCCGCACCCACACGAGCGCGCCTTCGTCCTCGTCTTCGACCACCCCTTCGCCGCGGTCACCGCGGAGGACGGTACCTTCTCGATCCCCAACGTGCCGGCGGGTCGCCATCCGCTGCGCTACTGGCAGGGGTCCAAGGTGGCCGACGGCGGGGTGGTGGAGGTGGGCGAGTCGGGGGTGACCGAGGTGGTGGTTGGCAAACAGTGATCCGCCCGTGGCGCGACGCCGCCGGCTCGCCGTGGCCGGGACGGCAGCGGTGATCGCGGGGTGGCTGGCGCTCGCCGTCACCGCCCCCGTCCCCATCTCTGCCGCTGTGGCCGGGGCTGCGGCCGGGGCCACGATCCCCTCTTTCGCCCTACCCAACTGGGACGGTCGGGTGGTGAGTAGCGACGCCCTCCGCGGCCACACCGCGATTCTCGTTTTTACCTATGCCAAGTGCGTCGTCGGCTGTCCCACGGTCACCTTTCGCCTCAAGGGGCTCGACGAGGAGCTCGGCCACCCGCCGGAGCTGCGCTTCGTCCTCATCTCGGTCAACCCCAGAGTCGACACCCCGGCGGAGGTCCTGCGCCACTTCCACACCTGCGACCTCGACCCGAAGCGCGACCCGCGCTGGCTCTTTCTCGGCGGGTCCGAGGCCCAGGTCGCTCCCGTCCTGGCGGAGTACGGCATCGCGGTGAAGCATACGGCAACCCCCCTGGGGGACCTCATCGAGCACACCATCAAGGTAGTGGTGGTCGATCCCGACGGCCGGCCGACAGCCACCTTTCACACCTACCAGTGGGACCCACAGGAGATGCGTTATGCCCTACGCTCCCTCTCTCGACCGTAGCTTGGCCTGCGACCGGCGGACCTTCCTGCGCCTCGCCGGCTACGGCGGCCTCACCCTCCTCGGCGGGCCGCTGCTGCCGCGCCGCGCCGCCGCCGCGGTGGACCCGGCGGCGGTCACCCGGATGGAGATCGAGGTGAGCTACCGCACCGAGGTGCGGAGCCTGCCCAGCGACGCCGAGCGGCTCCACCTGTGGATGCCCCTGCCGCCGGTGACCCCGAGCCAGGAGGTTCACGACCTCACGGTGCGGGCCTCGCTCCCCCACGAGGTACGCAGCGGACCGCTGTTTGGCAACCGGATGGTCCACGTCGCCAGCGGCCGCGAGCCGTCCAGCTTTACGGTGGAGGCGCGTTACCGGATCGTGCGCCACCGGGCCACGGTGGAGCCGGCGGCGCTGTCACCGGCGGCGGCGAAACGCTACCTCCGCCTGCCCGGGAGGATGCGGGTCACCCCGGAGATCGACGCCTTCGCCCGCAAGGCGATCGGGAGCGCGAGCGAGCCGACCCAGGTCGCCCGGCGAGTCTACGACGCTCTCATCGACTACCTCACCTACGACAAGCAGATCGCCGGCTGCGGCACCGGCGACACCGCCTGGATCATGAAGAATCGGCGCGGCAAGTGCAGCGACTACCACGCCCTCTACACCGCCATCCTCCGCTCGCGCTCCATCCCGGTGCGCTGGGAGCAGGGCTTCCCCCTCCCGTACCCCATCGCCGGCGTGCAGGCGCGGGGGCGACTTGCCGGTGACTGCACCGGCGCCCACTGCTGGGTGAGCTTCCATGATCCGGCGCGCGGCTGGGTGCCGGTGGATGTCTCCGAGGCGGACAAACACCCCGAGCTGCACGACTTCTTCTTCGGCCACCTCACCCCGAACCGCTTCCAGATCTCCGAGGGGCGCTCCATCACCCTCAGCCCCGCCCAGGGGGGCGAGCCGCTGC
Organism: uncultured Nitrospirota bacterium; assembly: GCA_964599505.1. Taxonomy (GTDB): domain Bacteria; phylum CG2-30-53-67; class CG2-30-53-67; order CG2-30-70-394; family CG2-30-70-394; genus CG2-30-70-394. The sequence continues at coordinate 3,907 of CAZRGD010000224.1, forward strand.
CCGACTTCGCCTTCGCCTATGTCGAGGCGGACGCCATCCCGCTGATCTACCCGGCGAACTACGACAACCTCGTCCAGTACCACGTCATCCGGATGGAGACCACATGACCGCGGCCCGCACCCGACTCCTCATCTCCCTCCTCGTCCTCCTCCTCCTTGCCGGCAGCGTCGCCGCGGCGGTCGAGACGGCGGAGGCGAAGGTCGCCGTGGTCGGCGCTCCGCCGCCCCTCTTCGCCCTGAAGGACGAGCAAGGGAGGGTGCACCGCCTCGCCGACCTCTTTGGCAAGCCGATCATCCTCTACTTCACCCAGAACATGTGTCACTACTGCACCCAGGTGATCGGTTTCCTGAAGCGGGCCAACGCCGCCTACGCGGACCAGGGGCTCACCATCCTCACCCTCAATGTCTGGGCGGACAGCCCCAAATACATCCGTCGCTACCGGGAGCAATTCGGCCTACCGTTCACCATGCTGCGCGCCAAGGACCGCCAGCTCCTGCGGGACTACGAGGTGAACTACGTCCCGATCATCGTCTTCATCGGCCGCGACGGCCGGATCCACCGTATCTTCGACCACTACATCCTCCCCGACGATTTCAAGAAGAACGTCCGGGAGATCGTGGAGGAAAAGTGATGGCGTCCCTGCGATCTGTGCCGAGAGGTCTCCGCCTCGTCCTCACCACCCTGCTGATCGCCCTGGCCGCGAGTAGCGGCCTCACCGCCTGCCACGCCAACACCGAGGCCCACGCCGCCTACATGTGCCCCATGGAGTGCGAGGGCAACAAGACCTACGACCATCCCGGCAAATGTCCCATCTGCGGCATGGACCTGGTGAAGGTGCAGCAATAGGCCGACGGGGGTGGCGCAGGAGGAATGCGTCACAGTGGCGAGGGAAGTCGTGGGTTGGAATGCGGGGCTCGCGCGAAGGCGCAAAGACGCGAAGGGTGGTGGGGCCGATGGGTGGGGTGTCTCCGCTGTAGGGCCGGGGATGCGGCTGAGGCTTGAAGGGGGGGCATACCGGGGCGCGAAGAGAGGATAGATCCTTCCCGTGATCTGGGAGG
>CAZRGD010000225.1:0-4955 GCA_964599505.1 uncultured Nitrospirota bacterium
CGGCCGCCGATTCAGGCCCTTCTGCGGCGTTGGCTTCACCAATTTCGTGCTCGACCCCCAACAATTTGGTAAATCAACAGCTTCGCCGCGAACGGGATCGGGTAAACCGACGATCGGGGAGGGGGTCTCCTGCCGGGCGAGATGGACTCCCAGCCGTGGTGCCTGCACCGCCCCTGAACCGGGGCGCGCCCTCTGTCCCTCCGTCTCCCGTCCCCTGCGTGCGCATGTAACAATGGCTCATGGCCGAGATGGAGAAGATGATGGAGGCGGAAACGGCTGAGCCGGAGTCGCCCCGGGAGGAGGGGGGAGGGCGGCTGGACAGCGCTCGTGCCTCGTCGGTGACGGCGGTGGTGATGCGGGTCGTGCGTGCGTTTGACCACGACCGGGTGCTGCTTCACGCCTCCGCACTGACCTACGTCACCCTCCTGTCGCTGGTTCCCTTCCTCGCCCTCGCCTTCGCCATCCTCACCGGCCTCGGCGTTCCGAGGAAGATGGAGCCGTGGATCATGGGACGGATCTCTGCCGGCTCGGAGGAGGTGGCGCAACGGATCCTCGCCTACATCGACAACATCAAGGTGGGCTCCCTCGGGACCGTGGGGGTGATCGGTCTGCTGGTCACCGTGGTCCTGGTGATGGGCAACATCGAGCGCGCCTTCAACCACATCTGGGGGGTCGATCGGCCGCGTCGCTGGGCACGCAAGTTCGCCGACTTCCTGTCGGTGGTCCTCGTCTTCCCCTTTCTGATCCTCGCCGCCTCCTCCCTCAACGCCCTCCTCAAAAACGCCCCTCCGAACGTGGTCGGCGGGGCGGCGCGCCACCTGTGGATCGAGGCAGGACGCATCCTTCTCCTTGGTGCGCCGCACCTCTTTGTGATCGCCGCCCTCACCTTGCTCTATATCTTCATGCCGAACACCCGCGTCCGCTTTGCCTCGGCGGTGGCCGGCGGGGTGGTGGCGGGGGTGATCCTGGAGATCACCCAGGCCCTCTACTTCCACTTCCAGATCGGCGCCGCCAAGTACAACGCCATCTACGGCGCCATGGCCCAGCTTCCGGTCTTTCTCGTGTGGATCTACCTCTCGTGGGTGGTCACCCTCCTGGGGGCGGAGGTGGCGTGGGCGGTGCAGATCGAGCATGGCCGTCGGCGCGCAGGGGAGGTGGACCTGCCCCCCGCGTCGCCCCTGGAGTGCCTCCACCTGGAGCTTCTGCGGCTGGTGGCACAGCGGTTTCAGGCGGGGGAGGGGGCGTCGGCGGCAGCGCAGATCGCCACCCTCACCGGTCTGGGCGCAGCGACTTGTCAGACCGTCCTCGAGGGGCTCACCGATGCCGGTCTGCTCCTCTCTGACGATGGCGATCCCACCGGCTATGTACCCGAACGTCCCGCCGACACCCTCACCCTCCACGAGGTGCGCGTCCTTCTTTTACCTCACCTTCCGGCCGCCCTTCCTGAGGCGATCACCCCCCACCTGACCGAGGCACTCGGCAGCGGCGACGCGGTGGCGGGGCTACGCATCTCGTTCGCCGACCTTCTGTAAGGTCGCCCCCCCGGGGGAAAACCACGTAGAGGTCGGGGAGTTGAATGTGAACAAGGGGGCATCGGCGTCGCGGGCAGGAACGCACAGAGGTGTCGCACGCCTGGAAGGCGAGCCTCGCGCAGAGACGCCAAAACGCAGAGGTCCGGTTCCGGTCTGCCGGTGGCGCAGGCAGCATGGCGCAGATATTGATATCGCCCTGCAGGGATGCACCATGAAGAGCATGAAGGACATGCACGGTTGGAATTCCGCCCCTTCATGTTCTTCATGCTCTTCATGGTGAAAAGGGGTATCGGGGATGGAGCCTGAGCGATCACGCGGTTCGCGCCACCCAACCGGCAAGCCGGCGCCCCCTCCTCGCCCTCTGTGGTGAAGATGACCTTCCCGCCACGTACGATTGGGAATCGGCCGGTGACGACACCGCGCCGATCCGACGCCATGGCCCCCTCTCTTCCGCCCTTGGCGTCTCTGCGTCTCTGCGCGAGGCCATTACAACCGATGATCATGGCCCTTGCGCCGTGACGGCCATCTCCGCACATTTGGCACCCCATGCCCGTTGCGGCAGATGGTCCGGGGTGATCCCGGAGAGAGCCGATCAAGAGGAGCCCGCTCATGTCCGCCACCGCCTCCACCATGCTTCCCCTCGGGACACCCGCCCCCGACTTCGACCTCCCCAACGTGGCCGGTGGTCGCCTGCGGCGCGCCGACCTCACCGGCCGCCCCCTGCTGGTGATCTTCCTTTGCCGCCACTGCCCCTTCGTCGTCCACGTGGCGGATGAGCTCGCCCGTATCGGCCGCGACTACGGCGACCGGGTGGCCATCGTCGCCATCTCCGCCAACGACGCCGACGCCTACCCCGACGACCGTCCGGAGTCACTCGCCGTCGGCGCCGCCGAGTGGGGCTGGCCCTTCCCGGTCCTCCACGACGAGAGCCAGGCGGTAGCGAAGGCATACACCGCCGCCTGCACCCCGGACCTCTTTCTCTTCGATGCCGACCACAAGCTCGTCTACCGCGGTCAGCTCGACGACGCCCGCCCCGGCAACGGCATCCCGGTCACCGGCACCGACCTCCGCGCCGCCCTCGACGCCTGCCTCGCCGGCCACCCGTGCGCCGCCGACCAGCGCCCGTCGCTGGGCTGCAACATCAAATGGCGGCCGGGGAATGAGCCGGAGTACTTCGGGTAGAGCTGCGAAACCAAAGCGGGTGAAGTGCAGTCCTGATAGGTGTTTTCGCCAGCCGTTGGAGGCGGAGGAGCGCTACTGTAAGAAGCGCTATCTGGACCCCGCAAGCAAGGCGGGGATAGGCAAGTGCTTTTACAATCCCAATATTGTTCGAGAGTTCGATGCACATTATCAGAACTGCGTATTCCCTTAGCTCATGAAGCCCCAGAACAAATCGGCGAATGCGGAACACGAAGGCACGAAAACTTGAAAACACGAAAAAACTCCACCGAAACTTTTCGTGTTTTCCCCCTTTCCTGCCTTCGTGTTCCCATCGGGTACGGGTCCTGAGCTAAGGGGATAGGCGTATTATCAGAAGAAGAGCTGACCGGCGGCGCGCGCCATGAATCAACTGCTGTGAAGTTCAGTTTTGGCGGCGATCCGCACTAAGGTCCGAGAGTGGACACCAGTCGAGAGATCCAAGTGGCATGAAGCTGAGCGATAACGAAAAGCGCGAGATCATCAAGCATCTGGAGGCGGATCGGCCGCTGCCGGAGAAGTATCGCTTTTTACTGTTCGAGGAGAAGCGGGAGGTGGAGTTGGTCTGGAATGGGAAGACCAACGAGGTGTGCAATGTGGTCCTGCCGTTTCAGACGATCGAGCATGTGGACGAGCCGCGGGCGGAGGAGGATGTGCGGCTCCAGATGGACCTATTTGATCCGGTCTCCGGGAGGCAGCTCCGGGGGTGGACGAACAAGCTGATCTGGGGCGACAACAAGCTGATCCTGTCGTCGCTCAAGAACGGACCCCTGCGCGAGGCGATCGAGGAGCAGGGTGGCATCAAGCTGATCTACATCGATCCGCCGTTCGACGTGGGGGCCGATTTCTCGATGGATATCGAGATCGGTGGCGACACCTTCACCAAACGGCCCAACCTGCGGGAGGCGGAAAAGGAGCGGCAGCTCGAAGAGAAGGAGGCCGCCTTTCTCGACCTGATCCTGCACGCCTACCGGGCCGAGCGGGTCGAGGGGTTCCGTACCTTCCACGGCAAGAAGGCGGGACGGCTCGTGGCGGTGGGGCCGGTGAACCTACCGGTGACGCGGCTGTTCGTGGAGGAGGTGATCCTCGAATGTCGCCAGAAGCACCTTACCCGGGTGGACATCCTCGCATTTGAGTTCGAGATGGGGCTGTTCCCCAACATCCTCGACGAGGCCAGGGGCAAGGGGATCGATTTGGCGATGAAGTACATCCCGGCCGACGTGTTCGACAAGCGGGCCGTGGAGCGAAACCAGGTCGTCTTCCACGACGTCTCGTACATCGAGGTGCGGCCCTACGTGAAGGGCAACCTGGTGGCCATGGAGCTGACCGATTTTTCCGTTTTCTACTCCCAGGACTCGATTGCCAATGCCGAGGCAACCCTGAAGAACAAGGGGAGCAAGATCGTGGTGGAGGAGGGGCAGATCGTGAAGGTGGCCAAGGACAAGGAGGGCGTTGTCACCCGTGAGGTGTTGACCCGGCACTGGACCGACTGGATCGACTACTGGGCGGTGGACTTCGACTTCGAGAGCAAGCGGGAGATCATCCGGGTGCGACGCGAGGAGGGACATGGCGAGTTGGAGAGGATGGAGGGTCCGCAGGGCGATCTACCCATGTACGAGGAGGTGTGGACCGGGGACTACGTCTTCGAGAACGAGTGGCAGTCCTTCCGTACGAAGAAGGACCGCTCCCTGGATCTGAAGAGCGTTGCCCGCGAGTGCACGCCGGGAAGGCGTAAGATCGCCGTGAAGGTGGTGGACATCTTCGGCAACGACACCATGAAGATCATCGAGGTGACGATTTGAGAGGTCTCACCATGAAGGGCATGAAGAGCATGAAGGGGGATGTATGAAGAGGGAGTTTAGTGAGCTTTCTCATCAAGTGATTGGTTGCGCGATTGAGGTCCACCGTGTCCTTGGTCCCGGATTGCTTGAAACGACCTACCAGCAATGCCTGGCCAGGGAGTTGCACCTGAACTCAAGGTCGAACACCCCCTGCCGGTGGAGTACAAGGGCGTTCAGCTCGACTGTGGGTATCGCATCGACCTGCTCGTGGAGGACACGATCATTGTGGAGCTAAAGGCAGTGGAGGTGCTGAAAGGCATCCACGAAGCCCAGCTCCTGACTTACATGAAACTATCCAACATCCAGCAAGGCTTCCTGATCAACTTCAACGTTCCAAAGCTCAAGGACGGTCTTCGCAGCTTCGTCCTATGATTCTTCATGTCCT
>CAZRGD010000226.1:0-4952 GCA_964599505.1 uncultured Nitrospirota bacterium
ATTATGCAAAGACATCGGACAATGTCCCGTCTGTTGTGGTGTATGTCTCCGAGGACCAGGTCTTTTCGGAACCGATACTGAAGGACTTTGAAAGGGCAACGCACATCAAGGTCGAGGCGGTCTATGACACCGAAGAGGCCAAAAGCACCGGCTCCATGAACCGCCTCATTGCCGAGAAGGATAACCCCCAGGCCGATGTCTACTGGGCCAATGAGCCGATCCGAGCCGAAGTCCTCAAACAGAAGGGAATCTCGGCCCCTTATGCATCTCCGAATGCTCGGGATATCCCGCCAACATTCAAGGATCCAGATGGATACTGGACCGGTTTTTCTGCTCGCGCGCGAGTGCTTGTCGTCAACAACAGCGTCAAGGACAAACCCGAGACTATCCTCGCCTATACGCAGCCGCGGTGGAGAGGAAAAGCGGTGATCACCAACCCCCTCTTTGGTACCACCACCGCCGAGATCGCCGCCCTGTTCACGACCTGGGGTGAAAAACAGGCAAGGAAATTCATGACGGCGATGAAAGACAATGATGTGGCGATCTCGACCAACAACGGTGAGAGTGCCGATTTTGTCGCCGCGGGACAGTATGACTTCAGCCTGGTAGACAGCGACGACGCGGTCAACCGAATGCGGCAGAAAAAACCCATCACGATGGTTTACCCGGACCAGGGAGAGGGGGAGATCGGGTGTTTCATTGTTCCCAACGCGGCCGTCCTCATTCACGGGGCACGCCACCCGAAGGAGGCCAGAGCACTGATCGACTATCTCCTTTCACGGAAGACGGAAGAGAAGCTCGCCTTCGCCGACTGTGCCCAGATTCCCCTCCATCCTGGCGTTCGGACGCCGCCCGAGTTGAAACCCATCACGGAGATCAAGGTGATGCGGGTGAACTATGCCGAGGTCGCCAAAAAGATGGTCGATATCCAGCCCTTGTTGAAGGCATGGATGTCGCTTTAGTCCTCGCGACAAAATAGTTCTACCTTTTCGTACAGGTTCGACGGCCCATCTGATGGCAAGACGCACCTTCCTCATTTTTGTCGTCCTTTTGCTTCTCACGATCGGTGCCCTTCCAGTCGTCGTCATGCTCATCAGGAGCATGGTGGTGGATGGCCATTTCAGCCTCGCCTCTTACACGGGCGTCCTGACCTCGGCGCACCAGTGGAGCCTCATGGGGCACAGCCTGCTCCTCTCGTCCCTGGTCACGGCGCTTACCGTTGTGGTTGGCGTCCCCCTGGGGATTCTTCTTGAGAAAACGGACCTGCCTTGGCGGAGACTCTTTACCATCCTATTGATCATTCCTCTGCTCATCCCACCGTACATTATCGCCGTCTCGTGGCTCGATCTCCTGGGCACAGATGGACTGCTGGCCCATCTGCTCGGCACCTCGGTCACCACCGAGACGGCCCGGTGGCTCTTTGGTCTTCCAGGCTGCGTCGCCGTCCTCTTCTCCATCTTCCTGCCGATACCCATGCTCCTCACGATGATCTTTCTACGGACGATCAACCCCGCCTTGGAGGAGGCAGGCAGGCTGGTTTCGGGGTGGCGCGGAGTCATGGAGAAAATCACCATCCCCCTCATCCTGCCCGGTGTTCTCCTCGCTGCGATGCTGGTCTTCCTCCTCACCTTTGGGGAATTCAGTGTACCGACTTTTCTGCGCTACGACGTCTTCCCTGTAGAAAGCTTTACCCAGTTTTCCGCCTTCTACAATTTCAAGGCCGCCACCGCCGCCGCCGTACCCCTTGCCGTGGTCACCCTGATCTTGCTCTTCGCGGAGGCCGCGTTTCTGCGTGAAAGGACCTACCAGCTACGTCCCTCACCTGATCTCGATGGAGTATCCCGGATCGCGCTTGGCGCCCAAGGTCCATGGTGGCTCGGGTTGGTCGTATTTTTCGGATCCGTTGTGGTGATCGTACCGGCCATCGCCCTGGTTATCCAATCTTCCGGTATGGAGGTCTACATCGAGGCCCTGAGCCGTGCCGGAGGAAGCCTGCTGAGGAGTCTCCTCTATGCGGTCATCGGAGCGACGCTGCTCACCATCCTCGGTTTCTTCGCAGGCTACATCATCCAGACGAAAGCGTTGCGATCCTGGCGCTCCTTGGACTCTTTGACGATCTTTCTCTTTGCCCTTCCAAGCACCGTGATCGGTATCGGCCTGATCAGTCTGTGGAACACACCCTGGACGAACTGGATCTACCGTACACCGATGATCATCATCCTCGGTTATCTGGCAAAATATACGGCCCTCACCAGCCGCATTTCAGTTGCGCAATTGGCACAAATCCCACCCTCCATGGAAGAGGCTGCACAGGTCGCTGGGGTGGGATGGTTTCGCCGGATGGCGTTCATCACCGCTCCCCTGGCCCGCCGCGGCCTGGTGGCCGGCTGGCTGGTGGGATATATCTTTTCGTTGCGAGATACCGGCATTACCATGTTGGTCTATCCCGCCGGCCATGAAACGCTTCCAGTGCGCATCTTCACGCTCATGGCCAACGGATCTCCACAGCTCATCGCCGCCCTCTGCGTGGTGATGATCACCGCCACACTGCTGCCCGCCGGGATCCTGTGGACGCTACCCAACATGATGACGAAACGGGTGATCCGATGACGATCGTCGCCATGGAGTCGGTCTCCAAGCTCTATCACGGAGCGAGGGTGTTAAATAACGTCTCGCTCGCGATCCATGCAGCAGAACGTATCGCGATCCTGGGCCCATCCGGATGTGGCAAGACCACGATCCTGCGCCTGATCGCCGGCTTCATCGCGCCGGATACGGGCAACGTCTCTATCGCCGGAGAGGTGGTCGCCCGGGAGGGGAGAATCATCAAGCCACCGGAGAAACGCAACCTGGGCATGGTCTTTCAGGACCTTGCCCTCTGGCCGCATCTCAGTGTGCGGGGAAATATCGAGCTCGGCCTGAAGGCGAAGGCGATCCCCAAGAACACAAGGAAACGGCAAATCCGAGAAATACTGGAGCTCGTCGGCATGGCCGATTACGCCCAGCGGAAGCCTACCGAGCTGTCCGGCGGCCAGCAGCAGCGCGTGGCGGTCGCCAGGGCGCTGGTGCTCGAGCCCAGGCTGCTGTTGATGGATGAACCGCTCTCGAGCCTCGACTTGGAGTTGAATGTTCGATTACGGAAAGAGATCGTCCGGTTGCAGGAGAGGCTTGGGTTCAGCCTGCTCTATGTTACCCACAACCAGGAGGAAGCCTTTGATATCGCGACGCGGGTGGTCTCGATGGAGCAGGCGCGGATCCAAGATATCGGGAGTGTTAGCTCTTACCGCGGTAGGAATGCATAAGGTTACGCCCCGGTCAGCCACGCCTCCGCGGCGTCGAGGAGCGCCGCAGGGTCACCGCCGGGGGCGGCCTCACAGTAGAGGCGCACCAGAGGCTCGGTCCCCGAGGGGCGAGCCAGGAGCCAGGCGGTGTCGTCGAGGGTGAGGCGGAGGCCGTCGATGCGGTCGATCTCGGTGACCGCGCGGTCGGCGATCATCGCCGGCGGGTCGGCGACGATCCGCTCGGCGAGCCGCACCTGCTCTGCCTCGGTGAGGGTGAGGTCGCGCCGCTGGTAGGGACCGACGCCATACTCCTCGTGCAGATCGTCCACCATCCGCCCGAGGCGCTCTCGACGCTCCCACATCGCCTCCGCCACCAGGAGGGCCAGGTAGGTGGCGTCGCGCTCCTTCAGATACCCCTGGATGCCGATCCCCCCCGCCTCCTCGCCGCCGATGAGGACATCGCCGGTGACCATCGCCGCCGCCACATGCTTGAACCCCACCGGTGTCCGCCGCTCCGGGAGGCCGTAGCGGCGCGCCATCGCCGGGATGGTACGCGACAGGTTGACCGCGTGCAGCACCTCGCCGCGCATCCCCCGCACCTCCACCAGATGGCGCAGGAGGATGAGGAAGAGGTCGTGGGAGGTGAGGACCCGGTCGCGCTCGTCGATCACCGCCAGGCGGTCGCCGTCGCCGTCGGCGACGAAGACCACGTCGCGGTCCCACACCACCCGCAGCTTGCGCTCCACCTCGAGATTGGCCGCCACCGGCTCCGGCTTGCGACCGCCAAAGGTGACGTCGCGCTCGTTCTCGATCTCGCTGATGTTCAGGCCGCGTTCGGCGAACGCCTGGGCCATGAGCCCCTGGGTCGCCCCGCGCATGGAGCTGGCGAGCAACGAGATCCCGCAACGGCGCTGGGGGACCGGCCCGAGGCAACGGATCATGTGGGCGAGATAGCCGCGCCGCTCGTCCACCACCTTGATCTGCTTCGCCCGCTTGAGCGCCTCGAAGGTAGTGGTGAGAGGCGGGATGTCGGCGGCGGTGAGCTCGCTCGCCCGGGCGGCGATCCAGCCCGCCGCCGCATCGTCGATGGAGCCACCGAAGGAGGCCTTCACCTTCACCCCGATATAGTTCGGGGCGTTGTGGCTGGCGGTAATCATCAGCCCGGCGGCGCACGTCTCGGCGGTGACCATGTAGGAGAGGCACGGCGTCGGAACAAAGGTCTTGGCCAAGCGCACCGGGACGCCACGGGCCGCGAGAACCCGTGCAGCCTCCTCGGCAAGGACCGGGGCCAACAGCCGGGTGTCGTAGCCGATCGCCACCGGCCGGCTGTGCCACCCCTCCTCGGCCAGCCAGTCGGCCACGGCGACGGCGATCCGACCAACCTGGAGGAAGGTAGGGCCGTGGCCGAGCGGCGCACGCCAGCCGTCGGTACCAAAGTGAATAGCAGGAATCTCGGCGGTCGAAGAGCTCATGGGTCGCAGGGGGGTACGGGTCGAGGGAGGCACGAAGGGAGGCGAAGTTTGCCGCGATCCGGTCGCGCTGCGCGAGCCCGGAGGAGCCGAATCCGGTCAGGCGTGGGGCCGGGGCAAAACCACGAAGGCCGCGAAGAGCACGAAGACGAACCGCGAGATGGGTGTCGCCGGTCTGGAAAACCAAATTCAACGCTAGGAG
>CAZRGD010000227.1:0-4950 GCA_964599505.1 uncultured Nitrospirota bacterium
GTTGGGGTGGGGGTGGTGGGATGTGGCGAGTTGCTGATTCCAGATGCCCTCCCCCGCACCCCCGGCTTTCCGCGCCCTCCCACCCCGGCGAGCGCGGCATGGCCCTCGTCCTCACCCTGGTGGTGGTGGGGCTGCTCGCGGCCCTGGTGATTCAGTTCAACTACTCGGGCCAGGTGGAGCTGGAGCTGGCGCGCTCGTATGTGGAGTCGGTGCAGGCGGCCTACCTCGCGGAGGGGGGGGTGGAGGTGGCCAAGGCACTCATCCGTACCGACGAGCAGCAGAGCGACAGCATGGAGGACCAGTGGGCGCAGGCGATGCCGGTGATCCCGGTGGAGGAGGGGTTCGTCACCCTCTCCATCGAGGACACCGACCGCAGGCTCGACCTCAACCGACTGATCAACGCCAGCGGCACCAGGGCGAACGAGCCCCTGGTGGGGGTGGTCACCGAGCTGCTGAACGAGCTTGGCCGCGACGATGCCACCGCTCTGGTGGACGCCGTCGTCGACTGGATCGACCCGGACGACGAGGTGCGCCCGGAGGGTGCGGAGGACAACTATTACCGCGGCCTCGACTCGCCGGTATCGATCCCCAACCTGCCGCTTTTGAGCCCCGGTGAGCTCGGTATGGTCAAGGGGTACGACCGAGATCTCCTCTACGGCCATGACGATCTCCCTGGCCTGCTTTCGCTCATCACCGTGTGGGGCGATGGTCGGGTGAACATCAACACCGCGGACCCGGAGGCCGACAAGAAGCCGTGGATCCTTGAAAGTCTCGCCGGTGCCGACGTCAAAGGTGAGGTGACGATCGACGAGGGGCGGGCGAACGATATCCGCGATGCCCGTACTGACAAGCCATTTACCTCTCCAATCCAGGTGAAGACCCGGGGTATCCTGGAGCAGGCGGAGTACAACGCCATCCAGACCCAGGCGGCCGGGGTCCTTACGACGGCATCCAAAACCTTCATCATTCAGGCGACCGGCGCGGTGGGAAACACCGATGCGGCAGGGGGGGGGAACCTCACTCAGAGGACGATCACGACGGTGGTGGAGCGGGCGACAAACGGCCGGTTGACGACCCTCTATTGGCGGGAGGAGTGAGGAGCCGCGCAAAAAGTATTGCGTGTTTTCGTGTCCGGATTTGGGTCAAATATGGTCGCGACGATGGAGCAAAATCGCGGACGTTGTTGTGCTACGGTGAGGATTTCGTGATCGAGGAGCGGCCGAAGATGGTGTGAAGCCGAGATGTGAAAGCATGCAGTCCTTTTTGCGCGAGCCCTAGTCATGGCACGACAGCTCACAGCGGTGGAGATCGACGGCGGTGCGGTGCGCCTGTTACGCGGCATCCCCGGCGGCGGTGGGGTGAGCGTCACCGCCTACCACAGTGAGCCGGTGCCCGAGGGCGGCGTCGACGCCGCCTTCCTCCACGACCTCTTCCGGCGCTACGGCTGTCTCGGCGAGAAGGTCGCAAGCAGTCTGCCCGCGGGGATAGTGGTGGCGCGCGACCTCGCCTTCCCCTTCAAAGAATCGGGCAAGGTCCGCGACGCCCTGCCATTCGCCATTGAGCCACTCTTGCCGTACCCGGTGGAGGAGGCCGTCTTCGACAGCTACCCGATGGCCGGCAGCAGTCCGTGGCCGGTGCGCGTCCTGGTGGCGCGGCGCGACGAGGTTGCCACCCACCTCCACCTCCTGGAGGAGGCAGGGGTGGTGCCCACCCTGGTGGCCGACCCGGTGACCTGCCTCATCAACGGCATCGATGGTCACGGCGCCCTGCCCGCCGAGGGTCCGTGCGGGGTGGTGAGCGTGGCGCCCGGGTGGGCGGTGGTGGCCGTGGTGGAGGAGGGCGGCGAGCGGCTACGGCGTGTCTTGCGCTGGCAGCCAGGTCCCGAGGGCTATGGCGCGGTGGACTACACGCCGTTGGTGGAGCGGCTCGCGGCGGCGTGGCGTGGGGCCACCGCGGTGTGCGAGACGCCGGTCACTCAGCTCATTCTCACCGGGGAGCTGGCGGCGGACGAGGCCCTGGTCGCGGCCATCGGCGACCACCTCGGGGCGAGCGTGCAGGTGGCACGCCTCGGCCTGTCGGAGGGTGCCAGCCCCGACGGCCGCCAGTGGACCACCGCCCCATTTGTCGCCTACGGCCTGCTATTGCAGGCGGCACGGCGGGGGGCGCGGGCGATCAACTTCCACCGCACGCATTCACCGTGGGTGCGCGAGCTCCACAACGTGCGCCGCCACGCGGTGGCGTACGCGGTGGCGATGGCGGTGGTCCTGGCGTGCGCGGCCGGCGATCTCTATGCCACCTACGCTGCCCGCAACCGCGTCTATATCGCCCTACGCGAGGGGCTGCGGGCCCGCTTTCAACAGGTGATGCCGCCCGGCACCCGAGTGGTGAACGTCAGCGCCCAGATGAGCACCCGCCTCGACGAGATGGAGAAGGAGGTTGCCTTTTTCGAGTCGATCACCCGCCCCGAGATGCAGCCGTTGCGCTGGCTGAACATCCTCTCCACCCTCCTGCCCGCTGACCTCGACATCGAGGTGAAGTCTTTCACCCTCGACGCCAATGACCTCCGCATCCAGGGGAAGGTGAAGGACTTCGAGGCGGTGGAGCGGCTCAAGAGGATCCTTGCCGCCGCCCCTGATTTCTCTCAGGTGGAGGTGCGTGATGCCAAGCTCTCCGTCGATCGACAACGGGTCCGTTTCCTCCTTGTCCTCACTCCCAAGGAGCGTGCCACCGCGGCGCCGGAGGAGACCACATGAAAATGAGCCCGCGGGAACAGCTCCTGGTCGCGGCGGCCGCCGCCCTGATCGTGGTCTTGGTGGTCGGCAATTTTATGGTCGCACCCCTGGTGGGGCAGGTCCACCTGCTGGATCACAAGGTGGTGCAGAAGCGTGAGGAGCTCGCCGCTTTTGAAGGTCAGGAGCAGCGCTATGTCGACCTCAATGCTCGTGCCGTCGCCTTTGAACAGCGTGTCACCCATCACGCCGCCGGCTTCTCCCTGTTCGTGGAGTTGGAGTCGATCGCCAAGCGGATCGGGGTGCGCGACAAGATCGGCTCTTTCAAACCGCAGGAGCATACCGCCGGCGACTACCGTGAGCAGACCGTGGATGTCGATCTCAAGGGGCTCACCGTGGAGGAGCTTGGCCGCTTCCTCAACGGCATCGAGTCGAGCCGTGAGGCGATCTACGTGAAGCGGACGGAGATCAGCCGCCAGGTGGGCTCCACCGGGCCGGCGTTGCTGCGCGCCCACCTGGTGGTCGGGACCCTCGCGGGGAAGGCCGGATGAAGCGCATCGTCGTCTACCTCCTCCTGTTCGTGGCGGTCTTCGGGTTTACCGTCTACCTCCGCTTCCCGTACGCCCAGGTGGTGCGCGGAACCCTCGCTCGCAAACCCTTGCCGGCCGGTGTGCGGGTGGAATTCGCCTCCCTCTCACCCTCGGGGCTGGGGCTTTCGGGACGGCAGCTCGTGGTCCATCAGGGTGATCGCGACCTCCTGCGTGCGTCGCGTTTCCGGGTCGGCGGTCTCCTCTCCAGCCTCCGCGGCACCCCACACCTGAATACCACCCTCGACATCTTCGGCGGACGCCTGCGGGTGGCGGTGGCCGGCGCCGACGGCGGCCGCTACGAGGTGGAGGCGGAGGGCGACCAGCTCGGTGCCGGGCCGCTCCTCGCCCTCCTGCGCGAGGGGCTCGGAGAGATCACCGGCAGCATCGACACCCACGTCACCTACGCCGGGGTTCCGGCACGCTGGGTCCAGGGCAAGGGCGAGGGGACCCTCAGCGGTGGTCCGGGCCAGCTCGCCGGCCTCACCCTTCTCGGCCAGGCCCTGCCTGCCATCCCGTACGACAAGCTCCGCGGGCGCCTCACCCTCGACAAGGGGTTCGCCCGGTTGGAGAAGTGGAGCCTCACCGGCCCCGGCCTCAGTGTCACCATCGACGGCCGGGTTCACCTCCGGCCGCAGCTTGCCAGCTCGATCCTCGACCTCACCTGCCAGCTCCAGCTTCCCGAGGCGGTCACCACCCAGATGGCCGACCTTCTCGATCTCGCCGCCCAGTACCGCCAGCGCGACGGCTCCTACAAGATCCGCCTACGCGGCTCCCTCGGACAGCCGCGACTCCGGTAGGGGGAGGCCGGCGGTTTTGGGGTCAGGTCTTTCATTGAAACATTTCTCGGAAATGTTTCAATGAAAGACCTGACCCCAAAACCGCCGTGACCCCAAAGCCTCCGCCTCACCCGCCGGCCCGCTTGACCCGCCACCCCTCGCCCTCCAGCGCCTTCACCAGGCGGTCGCGGTGGTCGCCCTGGATCTCGATCGCCCCTGCCTTCACGCAGCCGCCCGAGCCACACAGCCGCTTGAGCCGCTTGGCCAATCCGGCAAGCTCGGCGCCGGCGAGGGGGATACCGGTGATCACCGTGACCCCCTTGCCCTTGCGGCCGTGGGTCTGTCGTCCGACCCGCACGATCCCATCGCCTCCGACCGGCGCCTGGGTCTTGACGCAACCACAGCGCGGCCGGGGGAGACCACAGGAGGGGCACACGGCGTCCGGCTCGGTGGAGTAGACGAGGTCGCCGTCGGCGCCGTTTCGTCGGTGACCCATGGCGGTCGTCGCCGGGCCTATGCCGCGTATCGCCACACCGCCACGAAGTGGCACGCGGTGCCGGCGAGGACAAAGAGGTGCCAGACGAAATGGCCGTAGCGCAGGCGGCTCGCCGCGTAGAAGGCGACTCCCGCGGTGTAGGCGAGCCCCCCCGCCACCAGCCAGAAGAGCCCCCAGTGGGGCAGGTGGAGCCACAGGGGGCGGGCGGCGGCGATGATCAGCCAACCCATGGTCAGGTAGAGGGCGACGGAGAGGCGCGGATGGCGGTGCGGGCCGACGACCGCCTTTAACCTAGATTCTGCAATCCTTCGGCATTCGGCCGCCGATTCAGGCCCTTCTGCGGCGTTGGCTTCACCGAT
>CAZRGD010000228.1:0-4935 GCA_964599505.1 uncultured Nitrospirota bacterium
CGGGGGTGGGGTGCAATACATCGGGTGCAATACCGGAGCCACTTGCCGATTCCGACCACCCCCACCCCAACCCTCCCCCGGAGGGGGAGGGTGCAGGATAGACTCCGTTGCGCGGAGGAAATTGATTTAGTGCAACTTTTCGACAGACTCCTGGGCCACGCCGTCAACCTCCATGCCGCCCACGACCCATGAACCCCCTCCGTGACATCCCCGCGATCGACGCGCTCCTGCGCTGGCCGGAGCTCGCCGCGTCGCTGGCGCCGCTCCCGCACCGGCTGGCGGTGGCGGTGGTGCGGCGCGAGGTAGCCGCGGTGCGCGAACGGGTGCGGGCAGGCGGTGCACTCCCCGATCGTGCCACCTGGGTGGCGCGCCTCACCGCCGCCCTCACCGGCGCGGCGCGACCCAATCTGCGGCGGGTGGTGAACGGGACCGGGGTGGTCCTGCACACCAACCTCGGACGGGCGCCGCTGGACCGGGAGACTCTGGCGTGGGTGGCGGAGGTGGCGGCGGGCTACTCCACCCTCGAGTACGACGTCGCGGCCGGTCGTCGCGGCAGCCGCCAAGAGGCGGTGGCGGAGCTGCTGGTGGAGGTGACCGGGGCGGAGGCGGCCTACGTGGTGAACAACAACGCCGCCGCCGTCCTGCTCATGGTCGGCGCGGTGGCGCACGGCCGCGAGGTGGTGGTGTCGCGCGGCGAGCTGGTGGAGATCGGCGGCTCCTTCCGCATCCCCGAGGTGATGGCGCGGGGCGGCGCGACCCTGGTGGAGGTGGGAGCGACCAACCGCACCCGCCTCGCCGACTACGTCGCGGCGACCACCGAGCAGACCGCGGCATGGCTCAAGGTCCACCAGTCCAACTTTCGCCAGATCGGTTTCACCGGCCAGGTGACCGTGGCGGACCTCGCGACGGCCGCCCACGCCCGCGGCCTCCTCTGTCTGGAGGATCTGGGGAGCGGCTGCCTCGTCCCACCCGCGGAGCTTGGCCTCGCCCCCGAGCCGACGGTCCAGGAGGCGGTGGCCGCCGGGGTCGACCTCATCTCCTTCAGCGGCGACAAGCTCCTCGGCGGGCCGCAGGCAGGGATCGTGGTTGGGAGGCAAGAGTGGATCGACCGTCTCGCGGTCGACCCCCTGGCGCGGGCGGTGCGCTGCGACAAGATGACCCTCACGGCCCTGGAGGCGTTGCTGCGCCGCTACCTGGAGCCAGACGGCTGGCGCCGGATCCCGGTGCTGGCCATGCTCACCACGCCGGTGGCGACCCTCGCCGGCCGCGCCCGGCGGCTCGCCACGCGGATCCGGCGGGCGGCACCAGGGCTTGTGGTGCGCTGCCGGCGGGTCGACTCGCGGGTCGGCGGCGGCGCCCAGGCGGAGGTGGCGTTGGCGAGCGTGGCCGTTGGCCTGCGCCATCCCGAACGCTCGGCGACGGAGTTGGAGGCGTGGCTGCGCGGCGGCAATGTTCCGGTCATCGGCCGCATCGAGGCGGACGAGCTCCTCCTCGACTGCCGCTGCCTCCTCCCCGGAGATGGCCGGGTGGTTTGCGATCGCCTGTCGGCCCTTGTCGCCGGTGGCAGTGATCGGGGATCCTGACCAGCGCGCGGCGGCTCCGGCGGTCGCGTCCCTGTCCTTCCGTGGTCCACCTACCCTTCCTACACCGCCCACGATGCCTACCGTCGCCCTCGGCCGCCGCCTCGCCGCAATCCCGCGCGTGGGCGCGGCGCTCATCCTCGCGCTCCTCCTGGCGACGGAGGCGGGGGCGGCGTGGCGGGTTGAGCTCACCCCCGGGGTGCGCGTCGCCACCGAGGTTAGCGACAACGTCACCTTTGCGGACAAGGATCGTGATGCGGTCAACGACATCTTCCTCACCGTCGAGCCCGCCCTCGACTGGTCCCTCGATCGTGGCGACCTGCGCCTGGAGGGGCGCTCCCGTGAGCGGATCGAGCGGTTTCTGGAGAACGACCAGTTGGACGGCAACGACCCGGGCCACCGGGTCACCCTCACCTGGCAGCCGGTGGAGTCGTGGACGGTGGAGGTGCGTGAGGACTTTGAGCGTACCCGCAACCTCGACGATGTGGTTGCCGCCGGCGGGATCGTCGTCGAGCGCGAGCGACGGACCACCAACGACGCCGGCGCCACTCTCACCTACCGCCCCACCGAACAGGTCACCCTGTCGGCCGCTTACACCAACTACAACTCTCAATCTGCGAACCCGAGCAACACCGACTACCTCCTCCACATGGGGCAGCTTACCGGCAGCTATCAGCTCACCGAGCAGCTCGGCGTCAGCCTCGGGGCAAATATTCAGGACTACGACTTCAACCCCTTCCCGAACAGTCGCGCACGCTTCTTCACCCGCAACTATGGTCTCTTCCTCGGGACGGGATACCAGGTGAACGAGCGGTTTCAGCTCTCCGCCCAGCTCGGCGAGCGGCTCACGGAGCAGACCACCCGTTTTCCGGTGGTGGACGTCACCACCTTCCCGCCGCGTCTTATCGAGGCGCAAGACACGACCTCGAACCTCGCCAACACCTTCTCCCTCTCGGCGACCTACCGGCTCGAACGTGGCTCGATCACCCTCGACGCGAGCCAGGACCTCACCGCCACCGCCGGTGCCGAGGGGACGGTGGAGCGGCGCACCCTCCACCTCGCGGCGCGCCGCTGGCTCACCCCCGACTGGCAGGTCAGCGGCTCCGCCGGCTACAGCACGAACAAGAGCGACAGTCAGCAGACAGGGTTCCTCTCCCGCGATTCTCGTTCCCTCAACGGCAACCTGAATCTCACCTACCGGTTCAACGATGAGTGGAGCGGCGGCCTCTCCCTGCGCCGCCTCCAGTACCGCGACACCGGAATCCACACGGAGGTGGTGCGCAACTCGGCGGTGGTGACCGTCACCGCCCGGTGGCGCAATCTCCTGTAATGGCGGCCTCGGCGGTGGAGCGCTGCGAGAGGGGCCGCGCCCTGGTGACCGGCGGCTCGGGGGGGATCGGCACCGCGGTCTGCACGGCCCTCGCGCAGCTTGGCTTCCCGGTGGCGGTCCACTACCACCGCCGGCGGGAGCAGGCGGAGGGGGTTGCGGCGGCGATCCGCGCGGCCGGTGGCGCGGCGTGGTCGGTGGGGGGGGATCTGTCGGTGGGGGAGGAGGCCGAGGCCCTCTTCGCGGAGATCGACCGCCTCGACCCGCCGCTTACGGTGGTGGTCCACTGCGCCGGGACGATCGCCGATCGCCGTGTCGAGAAGCTTACCGAGCAGGCGTGGGACTCGGTGGTCGCCTCCAACCTCACCTCCGCGTGGCAGGTGGCCCGCCTCGCCGGCCGCCGGATGGCGCGGCGGCGTGATGGCCATATCCTCCTGGTCGCCTCCATCGGCGGCGTCCAGGGCCGCTTTGGCCAGGCGAACTACGCCGCCGCCAAGGCGGGGGAGATCGGTCTGGCGAAGGCGGCGGCGCGGGAGCTCGGGGCGCGCAACGTGCGGGTCAACGCGGTCATTCCCGGCTTTCTCGAAACTCCGATGACCCAGGCGGTGCCGGAGCGGGCGAAGCGGGCGGCGCAGGCCCAGAATTGCCTCGGTCGCTTCTCCACGGTGGCGGAGGTGGCACGCGCCATCGCGTTGATCGCCACCCTGCGCGACTGCTCCGGCCAGCTCTTCAATCTGGATAGCCGGATTCTGTGATTGGGGTCAGGTCTTGTCTTGCCACATTTCATGACGCCGAGTCTCTGAGGATCAGCGAAAACAAGATGTGGTATCTGACCGTAGGGTCGGCTTCAGCCGACCGACGCCGTCATCTCAAGAAGTTACGGTGCTCGGCGGGCTGAAGCCCGCCCTACGGACGGTGCCATCTCGGCCTGTATTGCGATTTCCGCTGATCTTCTCTGCTCAATTCGCACGACGTGCCGGAAGAAATGTGGCAAGACAAGACCTGACCCCAATCGCCGCCATCTGGTCCGGCCGCCCCTATTGCGGGCGGCCGGAGGGTGGGCCGAAGCCGGCTGGTAAGCCGGATTCTGTCCCCGCCCCGGGGTTACCCCGGTGGGGCGGGGGGTGGTCATTCCTCTAGGCCCGCGGTCGCCCGCGGGCTCCAGCAACCAACCCGACAGCTCGGGCGGGCAGCCCTCGAACGCTGTCCTATTTGGTCTTGCTGCGGATGGGGTTTACCGAGCTGCCGGAGTTACCCCCGGCACTGGTGCGCTCTTACCGCACCCTTTCACCCTTGGTCCCCTCGGAAGGGGGCCGGTCTTCTCTCTGTGGCACTTTCCCTGGGGTCACCCCCGGCTGCCGTTAGCAGCCATCCTGCCCTGCGCAGTCCGGACTTTCCTCCCGTTCCAATAGTGGAACCGGCGACCACCTCACCGGCTTCGACCCACCTCCATTGTAGCGGGTGAGAGGGAGAGGGGAATGGCCTCCCGCCGTCTCAGGGTGAGACGGGGGCGCCTCGCCACCTGTCTCAGGTTGGCACGCCCCTTTTGTAGGCCATGTGGCGCACGCACAAGCCATCCCGATGGCGGCGGTGGCGGGTGGGCAGGGGTCGGCTGGTGGGTGTGGCTCAAACGGGCGCCACGGCTTTGCCACGACCTTGAGGGTGGCACGCCGGTTGCTGTGTCCGGGGTGGACCCCGATTTCACTGAAACGGTTACCCAGCCCCCGGCTCCTACCCACCTCGTGAAAAAAACCTGACCCAAGATCGACTCCCGGAGCATCTCCATGGTTTTCCCCCTCTACCGTCTCCTCCTGGCCTCTACCCTCCTCGTGGTAACCACGGCGCTGCCCGCCGGCGCCGCCCTCTTTGCCCCGCCTGCCCTCCTGGCTCCGTCGGGCGCGGAGGGGGCGCCGGTGGACCACGACATCACTGGCCTGACCATCGACCTCACCCTCGATGCCACCCACCCGACGGGGGAGACCACCCACCTCGCCTACGACGTCGCCCTCGGCGACGACGGTTCAGCCA
>CAZRGD010000229.1:0-2496 GCA_964599505.1 uncultured Nitrospirota bacterium
CAGCAGCGGAGAGGAACACGGCTAACTCTCCTCCTCCGCGCCTTTCGGGCTCGCCCGTCCCCCGGCTCACCGCGAAGGCGCCAGGGC
The DNA here is from genome assembly GCA_964599505.1 of uncultured Nitrospirota bacterium. Taxonomy (GTDB): domain Bacteria; phylum CG2-30-53-67; class CG2-30-53-67; order CG2-30-70-394; family CG2-30-70-394; genus CG2-30-70-394. The sequence continues at coordinate 88 of CAZRGD010000229.1, forward strand.
GCAAAGGGGGAGGAGCCGGGAAGAGGGGCGTCCAACGCGGGGGGGCCGAGAGCGCGTGCCGAGTGGATCGGGGTCGATCGGGGTCAGGCCTGGTAAGTTGCAATCTGATGCTTCCCGCCCTACGGTCCTGCCATGGCACGGAAGCCGCGGATCCACGTACCCGGGGGCGTGTATCACGTCATGCTGCGGGGCAATGGGGGGCAGGTGGTCTTTACGCGTGACAAGGACTACGCGTATCTCTACGAGTTGCTCGACGAGGGAACCCGGCGGTTCGGTTACCGCATCCATGCCTTCTGCTGCATGCCGAACCACCTCCACCTCGCGGTCCAGGTGGCAACGATCCCACTGTCACGCGCCGTCCAAAACTTCGCTTTTCGCTACACCCGCTGGAGCAACCGGCGCACGCACCGGGTCGGGCACCTCTTCCAAGGCCGCTACAAGGCGATCCTCGTGGACCGCGATAGCTACCTGCTGGAATTGGTGCGTTACATCCACTTGAACCCGGTGCGCGCCGGGTTGGCGGCGGATCCGGAGGGCTACCCCTGGAGCGGCCACCGCGCATACCTCGGCCGAGCGCATCTCTCTTGGCTCACCGCGGATTGGGTGCTGGGGCAATTCGGCGAGCGCGTCGGGACGGCGCAGCGCCGCTACCGACGCTTTGTGATCCAGGGCCTCGACGAGGGGTACCGAAACGACTTTCATGCCGGCACACAAGACAGCCGGGTGTTGGGCGACGACCGGTTTACGCAGGAGGTCTTGTCCGGGAAGGAGCATCTCGTCGCCGCGAAGGTGACGCTGGATCAGATCGTCGCGGCGGTATGCCAAGGCTACGGGATGGAGGAAGCGGAGCTGGTGGCCGGCGGGCAGGGCCGTCGTGCAACAGAGGTGCGCTCCGCGATCGCATGGCTAGCGAGTGAGCTCCAGTGTGCCACGCTGGTGGAGGTCGGACGTCGGGTCCGGCGGGAGGGAAGCAGTCTCAGCTCCGCCGTACGACGACTGCGCGACCGCGCCGCCGAGGACGAAACCCTGGCAAAGCAACTCGACCGGCTGCACGGCATTCTCCGGGGACAATTTGCAACTTGCCAGGCCTGACCCCAAGGCCTTCGTGGTCTTCGTGATTTTGCCCCCCCCTTACCCCCGAAACCGATCCGTGGCACGAATGAGGGCGTCGGTGATTCCCGGCTCGGTGGCCGAGTGGACGGCGTCGGGGATGATCTGTAGCTCCGCCTCGGGCCAGGCACGGTGCAGGGCCCACGCCTCCTCCATGGGGCACGGGAGGTCGTAGCGCCCCTGGACGATCACCGCCGGGATCTCCCGGATCAGCCCGACGTCGCGGAGGATCTGGTCGTCGGCGAGGAAGCTGTCGTGATGGAAGTAGTGGCACTCGATGCGCGCGAGCGCGGTGGCGAAGGCGTCCTCGGCGAAGGTGGCGACGAGGGCGTCGCTCGGCAGGAGCTTCGAGGTCGCACCCTCCCACACCGACCAGCCACGGGCCGCCTCCAGCCGCACCGCCGGGTCCGCGCTGGTAAGGCGGCGGTAGTAGGCGGTGACCAGGTCGTCGCGCTCGACCTCGGGGATGGGGGCGAGGAAGTGCTCCCAGGCATCCGGGTAGATGCGGCTGGCGCCGTCTTGGTAGTACCAACGGATGTCGCGCGGCCGGCAGAGGAAGATGCCGCGGAGGATGAGGGCCGCCACTCGTTGCGGGTAGGCCTCGGCGTAGAGCAACGACAGGGTCGATCCCCAGGAGCCGCCGAAGACGACCCATTGGTCGACGGCGAGATGGCGCCGGAGCCGCTCGATGTCGGCGACGAGGTCGGCGGAGGTGTTTTGCTCCAGGGAGGCGTGGGGGGTGGAGCGGCCGGCGCCGCGCTGATCGAAAAGGCAGATGCGGTAGGCCGCCGGGTCGAAGAGGCGACGGCACCAGGGGTCGCAGCCGGCGCCCGGGCCGCCGTGGACGAAGAGGACCGGGGTGCCCTCGGGGTTGCCGCACTCCTCGTAGTAGAGGCGGTGGGGGCTCCCCACCTCAAGCCAGCCGAAGTGGTACGGCTCGATCTCCGGGTAGACCCCGTGCCGGTTCACCGGGTCAGCCCGCGACGGTAGGAGCGAGCTCCTGCTCGCGTGCCGTCTGCTGCGCAGACGGCAGAGGCGGCGCATGGCGCCGCCGGTGAGGAGGCCGGCAGCCAGACACCATACCCGCGGCTATAGAGATAGGAGCGAGCTCCTGCTCGTGATTCGGGGCCGTAGGCCCCGCCGGCCCTGCGGGCCGGTTTCGCCGGCGGGAGCCGGCTCCTACCAAAGTCGAGGAGCTGAGCGGCGGATTCCTGCTGCACCGTGGGGGCTACTCCGCCGCCGCAGCCGCGACCATTTGGGAAATACGCCGCTGATCGCGCTTCGTCCGGCGTACGACGC
>CAZRGD010000229.1:2596-4920 GCA_964599505.1 uncultured Nitrospirota bacterium
GCCGCGACCATTTGGGAAATACGCCGCTGATCGCGCTTCGTCCGGCGTACGACGCCGCGGGCCTGACGCGCCTTCACCTTGTCCTTGGCCTCGTGGGCGGCGGTCAGCCGCTCTCGTGCCTTGCGGATACGGGCATCGACCTGCTGCTTGTCGTTCGGGCTGAGGGGTGCCTTCGCCTGCTTCTTCTTCGTGGCCATGGGTGGCTCCTTTGTCGGTGTGGGGAAGAGGGGTTAGCCCTCGAGGGGGCGGATCTCCACGTCCACCCCCAGGGGATCACAGAATTGTTCGAGGTCGCGGCGCAACCCTCCGATCCTGGCGCCCGCCGGGACCTCCACCGCCAGGCGCATGGAAAAAAGCGGAGCGCCGGTGACCGGCGCGGCGTGGGTACGGGTGGAGAGCTCACCGATGTTGATGCCGCGCTGGGCGAGAAAGTGGGTGATCTCGTGGACCACCCCAGGGTGGTCGAGGGAGACGGCGCGCACCTCGTAGGGGATCCGGTCACCCGCCGCCCGCCCCGCAGGCGGGCCGCTGCGGCGGCTGGTGAGGAAGAGGTCGAGCTCGTCGGCGACCGCGGCCACCTCCCCCTCCACCGTCTTCACCGCCGCCTCGTCGCCGGCGAGCAGAAGGATGAAGGCGAACTGGGTGCCGAGGACCGACATGCGCGAGTCCTCCACGTTGCAGCCGGCATCCGCGATCAGGCCGGTGATCCGGGATACCAGCCCGGGCCGGTCCTCCCCCACCGCCGTCAGCACCAAGTAGCTCTCCATGGCCGGCGAGGGTACCCGAAATGGGTGAAGCGAGGAGAGGGGGAGATTGTGCCGGCGGGGCAAAACCACGAAGGGCACGAAGACCTCGAAGGAGGGAGTGGGAGCGGGGAGCTGAGCGGCCTGGAAGGCCGGCCTCGCGCAGAGGCGCAGAGACGCGGAGGGGTAGCGATCGGCGACGCGACACGCGCGTGATCTTACGAGGCTGAACCGAGCTGGGTCCCGCTTGACCAACATCGTGGCCTTCAATCCCGCCTTCCAGGCGACACCAAAACTCTCTGGTTTCACCAAGTAGACACATCTTCGGAATACTCGCCCCCTCTGCGCCTCTGCGCGAGGTCGGTCCTTTCGTGGTCTTCGTGCCCTTCGTGGGATGCCCCCCTTGCCCACTCCCGATTAAGGACCATATTGGTCCCACATCAAACCAGGAGAGGACTCGATGCTCAGGATCAGCAAGCTGGCGGACTACGGCACGGTGGTGATGGTAAAGATCGCCGCCGCCCCCTTTCGCCTGCACACGGCGGCGGAGGTGGCGGAGGAGATCGGGGTGCCGCTGCCCACGGTCTCCAAGCTCCTCAAGGGGCTCACCCGCCAGGGGCTAGTGGCGTCAAAACGGGGTGCCCTCGGCGGCTATCGCCTAGCGCGACCGCCGGAGGAGATCTCCATCGGCCACGTGATCACCGCCCTCGAGGGGCCGGTGGCGGTCACCGCGTGCAGCGACGGCGAGGGGTGTTGCGACCACGAGGCGAACTGCGCTACCCGCGCTCCGTGGATGCGCGTCAACCAAATCGTCCAGGAGGCCCTGGAGGAGGTGACCCTGGCGGACATGGTCGCCGCCAGCCCCCTCCACGGCCCCACCCACCCCATCAAGCTTCACACCGCGCCCGCCGGCGCCGTCTCCGGGAGCCAACCATGAGCAGCAAACAGTCGGTCGAGGCCCTCATCTCCCGCGAGTACCGCGACGGCTTCGTCACCGCGATCGAGGAGGATCGCGTCCCCCCCGGCCTGGACGAGGCGGTGGTCCGCCTGATCTCGGAGAAGAAGGGCGAGCCCGACTGGCTCCTGACGTGGCGCCTCGACGCCTTCCGCCACTGGCAGGAGATGACCGAGCCGACCTGGGCCCTGGTCCACTATCCGAAGATCGACTACCAGGCGATGACCTACTACTCGGCGCCGAAGCGGCAGAGCGAGGGACCCCAGTCCCTCGATGAGGTCGACCCGGAGCTCCTGCGCACCTACGAGAAGCTCGGCATCCCCCTGTCCGAGCGCGCAGCCCTCGCCGGGGTGGCGGTGGACGCGGTCTTCGACTCGGTCTCGGTGGCCACCACCTTCAAGGACAGGCTCGCGGAGGAGGGGATCATCTTCTGCTCCTTCTCCGAGGCGGTGCGCGAGCACCCGGAGCTGGTGCGCCGCTACCTCGGCTCGGTGGTGGGGCCGGCGGACAACTTCTTCGCGGCGCTGAACGCGGCGGTCTTCTCCGACGGCTCCTTCTGCTACATCCCGCCGGGGGTGCGCTGCCCCATGGAGCTCTCCACCTACTTCCGCATCAACGAGGCCAAG
>CAZRGD010000230.1:0-4835 GCA_964599505.1 uncultured Nitrospirota bacterium
GCCCACCGGCGGCGCGGGCGAGGCCGCGGGCCATCGTGTGGGGCGGAACACGCACCGCCACCGTGGCACCGGGGTAGGTGGCGGCCAGGGGGCTGTCCGGCGGGACCGTGAGGATGAGGCTCAGGGCGCCGGGCCAGAAGTGGTCCGCGAGGCGCGACTCCACCTCGCCGAGGGTGAGGTGGAGGGGGGCGAGGGCGTCGAGGTCGGCGACGATCACCCCGAAGGGCTTACTCGCTGGCCGTTCCACGAGCTCGGCGAGGTGGGCCATCGCGGTGGCATCGGTAGCGAGGACCCCGGCGGCGAGGACCGAGCCGGTGGGGTAGACGACAATCCCGCCGCCGCGCAAGTGGGCGAGGGCGGCGGTGAAATCAAAGCTTTCCATGGCACCCATTGTGGAGCATTGGGCGCCGGCAGGGGATGGGAGACCGTTGTCCATAATTATCGGGCGGGAATCTCACGCAGAGAGGATCAGCGGAAATAGCCCTAAGCGTTCCGCCATCCTTCACACCGCTGGAACACGAAACCACGAAAGGGGGAAAACACGAAAAACACCCTTCAATACCTTTCGTGCCTTCCTGTTTTCGTGTCTTCGTGTTCCTGTTGGAAGGATCGGCTGGAACTACCTGAGTTAAGGGGATAGGCAGGAGACAAAAACGGCCCCCCGTGCGATGCACGAGGGGCCGTTCGTCCAGCGGGTCGGGGAGAGGGTTACATCATCCCGCCCATGCCACCCATCCCGCCCATGCCACCCATACCCCCCATGGCCGCGGCGCCGGCGCCCTTGTCCTCGGACTCCGGCTTGTCGGTGATCATGGCGTCGGTGGTCAACAGCAACGAGGAGACGGAGACGGCGTTTTGCAGCGCCGTGCGGGTCACCTTGGTGGGGTCGATAATCCCCATCTGGATGAGGTCACCGAACTTGCCGGTGGCGGCGTTGTAGCCGTAGGCACCCTTTTTTGCGGCGACGTCACGGACCACAACGGAGCCCTCCTCACCGGCGTTCCCGGCGATCTGGCGGAGGGGCTCTTCGAGAGCCCGGCGAATGATGTTGACCCCCACCTGGCGGTCATCGTCAAAGGTGAGCTTGTCGAGCACCCTCTGGGCACGCACCAGGGCGACACCGCCGCCAGGGACGATCCCCTCTTCCACCGCCGCGCGGGTGGCGTGCAGGGCGTCCTCGACGCGCGCCTTCTTCTCCTTCATCTCAGTCTCGGTAGCGGCACCGATTTTGATCACCGCAACCCCGCCGACCAGCTTGGCGAGGCGCTCCTGGAGCTTCTCACGGTCGTAGTCGGAGGTGGTGTTGTCGATCTGGGTGCGGATCTGGCCGACCCGTGCCTTGATGTCGGACGCCTTGCCGGCGCCGTCGATGAGGGTGGTGTCGTCCTTGGTGATCTTCACCGTCTTCGCCCGCCCCATCTGGTCGATGGTGGCGTTTTCCAGGGTGAAACCGGTCTCCTCGGAGATCACCGTACCGCCGGTGAGCACCGCGATATCTTCGAGCATCGCCTTGCGCCGGTCACCGAAGCCGGGCGCCTTCACCGCCGCGACGTTGAGGGTGCCGCGCAGCTTGTTCACCACCAGGGTGGCGAGGGCCTCGCCGTCCACGTCCTCGGCGAGGATCAGGAGCGGCCGGCCGAGCTTGGCGATCTGCTCCAGCAGGGTGAGCAGATCCTTCATGTTGGAGATCTTCTTCTCGTGAATGAGGATGTACGGATCCTCGAGATCGCACTCCATGCGGTCGGCGTTGGTGATGAAGTAAGGGGAGAGGTAGCCGCGGTCGAACTGCATCCCCTCCACCGTCTCCAGGGTGGTCTGGAGGGTCTTCGCCTCCTCGACGGTGATCACCCCCTCCTTGCCCACCTTCTCCATCGCCTCGGCGATGATCGCGCCGATGGTCTCGTCGGCGTTGGCGGAGATGGTGCCGACCTGGGCAATCTCCTCCTTGGTGCGGGTCGCCTTGGAGAGCTTCCCAAGGGAGGCAACGACCTCCTCCACCGCGGCGTCCATGCCGCGCTTGATGTCCATCGGGTTGAAGCCGGCGGCGACCGACTTGATCCCCTCACGGAAGAGTGCCTGGGCGAGGACGGTGGCGGTGGTGGTGCCGTCACCGGCAACATCGGAGGTCTTGGAGGCGACCTCGCGGACCACCTGGGCGCCCATATTCTCGAACTTGTCCTCCAGCTCCACCTCCTTGGCGACGGTGACGCCGTCCTTGGTCATCAGGGGAGAACCGAAGCCACGGTCGAGGAGGACGTTACGGCCGCGCGGACCAAGGGTGACCTTTACAACGTTGGCGAGGGTGTCGACGCCGCGGGCGATCGCCTGGCGGGCCTTTTCGTCAAAAATGATCTGTTTCGCTGGCATGGTGCAGAGACTCCTATGAACTCAGTTTTTGATTGCTGAACTACAGGGGGCGGAGGCGCCTTACTTCTTTTTCTTGCCGGAGACGATAACCCCCATCACATCCTCCTCCTTGATCACCGCGTACTCGGTGCCGTCCATGGTGATCTTGTCCGGCGAGTACTTGCCGAAGATCACCCGGTCGCCCGACTTCACCTCCTCAACGTCCTTGCCCACCGCCAGGACCACGCCCTCCTGGGGCTTCTCCTTGGCGGAATCCGGGATGTAAATCCCACCCGCGGTCTTTTCTACCGCGGCGCTGTACTCGACAAAGAGACGATCTCCCAACGGTTTGAGCATGGTGCTTCCTCCAAATAGGGTGGAATGGTTGAATGTGCGACCCGGCCGTCCGGGCCCCAGTTAGCACTCACCAGTGGCGAGTGCTAACAAGCTAGGAACACTCATTCGTCATGGCAAGCCCCCCCAACCACTTTTCTTTACCCCCCCTCATCCTCGCCTCCGCCAGCCCGCGACGGCTCTCCCTGCTCACCGAAGTGGGGGTGGCGTGTAATGTGATCCCGTCCGACCACCCGGAAGAGGCGCTCCCCGAGGAGACGGTGGAGAGACACGTCGCCCGTCTGGCGCGCGAGAAGGGCGAGGCGGTGGCGGCCGGTCACCCGGACCGGTGGGTCGTCGCCGGTGACACGGTGGTCGCCCTGGGCGACCGGGTCCTCGGCAAGCCGACCTCGCCCGCCGACGCCCGGCGGATGCTCGCCCACCTCTCGGGCCACACCCACCGGGTGGTGGGGGGGCTCGCGGTCGGCCTCGACGGCCGGTGGCAGGTGGGGGTGGAGACCACCGAGGTCCGCTTCCGCTGGCTTCGCCCCGACGAGATCGGAGCCTACGTCGCCGGCGGCGAGCCGCTGGACAAGGCGGGTGCCTACGCGGTCCAGGGGGAGGGACGGCGGCTGGTGGCCGGCTGGGAGGGATCGTTCACCAACATCATCGGCCTCTGCGTCCCGCTCCTGCGCCGCCTCTTTCGCGACGCGGGGGCACCGTACCGGGTCGCGCCGCGGCCCAACCGATAGGGCGGCGGCAATCCGTCGCGCCGTTATGCTAGTTGACCACGGAAAGCGTTTCGGCGACGCTATTCCGTACTCGACATGGTGTCGGGTCACCCAGGTGGTAATTCTCTCAATCAATCAGGCGGCCCAGACAGTCGGGTCGCAACCCAATTTTCTCCTTGTGGCGCTTCTGCCACGAAGCCCAGCGCGGGGGTTCTTGTCCGCGCATCTCGGCCAGTCGGCTGCCACGGGTCACCCGGGCGCCGAGGACGCCACAGTGAAGGAGTAGGATGATGCGTACCAAAGGAACGGTGAAGTGGTTCAACGACAGCAAGGGGTTCGGTTTCATCACCCCCGAAGGGGGTGAGAAGGACTGCTTCGTCCACCACTCCGCCATCCAGGGCGAGGGCTTTCGCAGCCTGAGCGAAGGCGACAGCGTCGAGTTCGACGTGGTCGATGGCCAGAAGGGTCCGGCAGCCGAGAACGTCGTCAAGCTGTAGTGGCCTGACACGCAGGCCCGAAGGACCACGGGCTGTCCCGCCTCGGCGGGGCAGCCCGTTTTTCGTCCGGCTCCTGGGGTAGGAGGGGGCCATGCCCCCGATCGGCCCGGCCGGGGGAGGAGCCCCGTATCACGGCGCGGGCCGACGCGTCGCAACCTACCCCGTCAGCCGGTCCATTGCCCGGTTGGCGAGGGCGTCGGCGCGCTCGTTTCCCGGGTGGCCGGCGTGGCCCTTCACCCAGCGCCACTCGACCTGGTGGCGGGCGGCGGCCTCGTCGAGGCGCTGCCACAAATCGACGTTCTTCACCGGCTTGCGGCCGGCGGTGCGCCAACCGTTGCGCCGCCAGCTCGTGATCCAGCTCGTGATCCCCTGCTTCACGTAGGTCGAGTCGGTGGTCACCACCACCCGACACGGCCGCTTCAGCGCCTCCAGGGCGGCGATCGCCGCCATCAGCTCCATCCGGTTGTTGGTGGTGTGGCGCTCGCCGCCGAAGAGCTCCTTCTCCGTGTCGTCGTAGCGCAGGACCGCCCCCCAACCACCCGGCCCGGGGTTGCCGCGACAGCCGCCGTCGGTGAACGCCTCCACCACCCGAGCGCTCACGCCGCACCCCCCGACCCGCGCGCCAGGAGCAGCGCCAGGGCACGGGCGACGGTGGCCGCGCGCACCGCGGCGCGATCGCCGTCGAAGTGGCACCGGTGGACCGTCACCCCGGTCGCATCGCCGACGCCGATGTAGACCAGCCCCACCGGCTTCTCCGCGGTCCCGCCGCCGGGGCCGGCGATCCCGGTGATGCCGCAGGCGAGATCCGCCGGGGTGGTGGAGAGCAGCCCGGCGACCATCGCCTCCGCCACCTCGGGGCTCACTGCGCCGTGGGTATCGATGAGGGCGGAATCCACCCCGAGCCACCCCACCTTGGCCTGGTTGGCGT
>CAZRGD010000231.1:0-4831 GCA_964599505.1 uncultured Nitrospirota bacterium
CGCCTGGCGGGTGCGGCACGTCCTTCGGGCGCCACCTGAAGCTCGCCCGCGGCCCAGACAACGCCCGCGCCGCCGACCTCGGCCTCAACGCCTTCCACTGCCCCATGTCGCACGCCAACTGGCTCCAGAAGGGCAAGGTGGCGAACCCCTACTTCGGCGCCTCGATGCTGCGCTGCGGCGAGCCGCTGGAAAATGGACAAACAGATGACAAATAAAACGAAAAACAGTTTTAGCCGCGAATAAACGCAAATGGACGCGAATCAACAACAAAACCACGAAAAGTACGACAGAAACAAGATCGTGGTAGGAGGGGGTTGTACCCCCGACCCCGGCCCAACGGGCCGGCCGCGCCACCGGCGCGGATCGCGGGTACAACCCGCTCCTACACGGCTTCCGCCATCAACGGAGATTTTCGCTGATGCTCTTCCTGACCTTCGTGGTTTTTCCCCTCCCAGGCAGCACCAGATTCCCAGACCGAGCACATCGGCATCCCACTCCCAGAATCACGATTCGCGTCCATTCGCGTTCATTCGCGGTTAAGGACCCAAAAAAATGATCTCCAAAATTATCGAATACTCCGTCCATAACCGGGCGATGGTCCTGCTGGCGATGGTGGCACTGCTCCTCGGTGGCATCTATTCGGCGCGCCACATCGCCCTCGACGCGATCCCGGACCTCTCCGACGTTCAGGTGATCATCTACACCGAGTACCCGGGCCAGGCACCGGACGTGGTGGAGGACCAGATCACCTACCCCCTGACCACGGCGATGCTCTCGGTGCCGTTTGCGAAGGTGGTGCGTGGCTACTCCTTCTTCGGCTTCTCCTTCGTCTACATCATCTTCGATGACGGTACCGACCTCTACTGGGCCCGCTCACGGGTCCTGGAGTACCTGAACTTCGTCTCCGGCCGCCTCCCCGCAGGGGTCAATCCGTCGCTCGGGCCGGACGCCACCGGCGTCGGCTGGATCTACGAGTACGCCCTGGTAGACAAGAGCGGCACCCACGACCTCTCGGAGCTGCGCTCGATCCAGGACTGGTTCCTGAAGTACGAGCTGCAGACCGTCTCCGGGGTCTCCGAGGTCGCCTCCATCGGCGGCTACGTGAAGCAGTATCAGGTGGAGGTGGACCCAGACAAATTGCTCGCCTTCGGCATCCCCCTCTCCAAGGTGAAGCACGCGATCCAGCGCTCCAACAACGACGTCGGCGGCCGGCTGATCGAGCAGGCGGAGACCGAGTTCATGGTCCGCGGCCTGGGCTACATCAAGTCGATCCACGACCTGGAGGAGATCCCCCTCGGGGTGGACGGCAACGGCACCCCGATCCTCCTGTCGCAGGTCGCCCACATCCACCTCGGCCCGGAGCTCCGGCGCGGTCTCGCCGAGCTCAATGGCGAGGGTGAGGTGGCCGGCGGGGTGGTCATCATGCGCTTCGGGGAGAACGCCCTGGCGGTCATCGACGGGGTGAAGAAGCGGCTGGAGGAGCTGAAGACGGGGCTCCCCGATGGAGTGGAGATCGTCCCCACCTACGACCGCTCTTCCCTCATTGAACGGGCGGTCGAGAACCTGAAGGACAAGCTCACGGAGGAGATCGTGGTGGTGGCGCTGATCATCATCCTCTTCCTGATGCACGTCCGTTCGACCCTGGTGGCGGCAATCGTCCTGCCGCTGGGGCTCCTGGCATCACTGCTGATCATGAACATCCTCCACATCAACGCCGACATCATGTCTCTCGGCGGCCTGGCGATCGCCATCGGGGTGATGGTGGATGCGGCGGTGGTGCTGGTGGAGAACGTCCACAAACACCTGGAGGCGTGGCACGCGGCCGGGGGGAGCGACAGTCCTCCCGCCCCCGGAGAAAAACCGGAGGGGGTGGCCGGGCTCACCCGCGCCGAGGTGATCATCGAGGCGAGCAAGGAGGTGGGGCCGGCGCTCTTCTACTCCCTGCTCATCATCACCGTGAGCTTCCTGCCGGTCTTCGCCCTCACCGGCCAGAGCGGCCGGCTGTTCAAGCCCCTGGCGTACACCAAGACCTTCGCCATCGCCGCCTCCTCGATTCTCTCGATAACGGTGATCCCGGTCCTCATGTACTACTTCATCCGCGGCCGCATCCCCAACGCCGACCGCAACTGGATCAACCGCGCCACTCAGTGGGCCTACCACCCGATGATCCGCGTAGTCCTCCGCTTCCCGTGGCTCATGATCGCCATCGCCCTCGGCGTCCTCGCCCTGACGGTGGTGCCGGCGGAAAAGCTGGGCACCGAGTTCATGCCGCCCCTCTACGAGGGTGACCTCCTCTACATGCCCACGACCCTGCCGGGGATCTCGATCACCAAGGCGCGCGAGCTCCTCCAGCAGACGGACAAGATCATCAAGACCTTCCCGGAGGTAAAGCGGGTCTTCGGCAAGATCGGTCGCGCCGAGACCGCCACCGACCCGGCACCCCTCTCGATGGTGGAGACGGTGATCCAGCTCCAACCGGAGGAGACCTGGCGCACCGTGGCGGTGGATCGTTTCTTCTCCTCGTGGCCCGAGCCCCTGCGCGGCTGGCTCGCCAAGGTGTGGCCGCTTTCGCGCCCGATCACCCCGGACGAGCTGATCACCAAGCTCAACCTGGCGATCCAGTTCCCCGGCGTCACCAACGCCTGGACCATGCCGATCAAGACGCGCATCGACATGCTCTCCACCGGCATCAAGACCCCGGTAGGAATCAAGGTGATGGGGCCGGACCTGGAGACCCTCTCCAAGATCGGCGAGCGGGTCGAGGCGGTGGTGCGCAACATCCCCGGCACCCTGTCGGTCTACTCGGAGCGGGTCACCGGCGGCAACTTCCTCGACTTCGACATCGACCGCGGGGCCGCCGCCCGGTACGGCCTGACCGTGGGCGACGTGCAGGACGTGATCCAGTCGGCCATCGGCGGCATGAACGTCACCGAGACGGTCGAAGGGCTGGAGCGCTATCCGGTGAACCTGCGCTACTCGCGCGAGCTCCGCAGCTCCGCCGCAGACCTGGAGCGGACCCTCATCCCGACGCCGCTGGGCGCCCAGATCCCCCTCGGCCAGGTGGCGAAGATCCACTTCCGCAAGGGGCCACCGTCGATCAAGAGCGAGAACAGCCGCCGCTCGGCGTGGATCTACGTCGACCTCACCGGAATCGACGTCGGCACCTATGTAAAGAACGCCCAGAAGATCGTCGCCGACCAGGTGAAATTGCCGGCCGGCTACTCCCTCATGTGGTCGGGGCAGTACGAATACATCCAGCAGGCGCGCGAGCGCCTCTCGGTGGTGGTCCCCATCGCCCTGGCGCTCATCTTCCTGCTCCTCTACATCCACTTCGGCAACCTCTCCGACACCCTCATCGTCATGGCGACCCTCCCCTTCGCCCTGGTGGGCGGGGTGTGGCTCCTCTACTGGCTCGGCTACAACCTCTCCGTGGCGGTGATCGTGGGGTTCATCGCCCTGGCCGGGCTGGCGGCGGAGACCGGGGTGGTGATGCTCGTCTACCTCGACATCGCCTACGCCGAGCACCGCGCGCGCGGCCGGATGGCGAGCCTCGCGGACCTCAAGTCGGCGATCACCGAGGGCGCCGTGGGGCGGCTACGGCCGAAGCTGATGACCGTCTCCGTGGCCCTGATCGGCCTCATCCCGATCATGATCGGCACCAAGACCGGCTCCGCGGTGATGAAGCGCATCGCCGCGCCCATGGTCGGCGGCCTCATCTCCTCGACCATCCTCACCCTCCTGATCATCCCCTCCGCCTACCTCCTGGTGAAACGCTTCCAGCTCCACGGCGCTTGGCGCGCCGCGGAGGAGGGGGGAGAGGAAGGCAACACGGCCGGTGACGGCCACGCCCACCAACACTGACGACGATGACCCTACGGGCGGCGATCCCCGCCGCACCTCTCCCGAAAGGCAGCCCCATGAACGCGACTCTCCTCCACCGGCGCACTGACCACCTCCAGCGTCAGCAAGGCCTCCGTCCGCACCGCCGCCACGGGCGGCGGGATGATGGGCGGCCACTTCACCGGCATGGATGGAGGGCCGGGGCACCTCGACCTCGACCCGACAAGCTGCGACGGAGCCGGCTCCGGAACCGTGGCCACCCACATGCAGTGGGACAACCTCGACACCACCACCGGCTGCGTCGACGGCCTCGACACCACCATGGACTTCAGCCAGTGCGCCCCGACCGCAGACCAGTCGATGCACGGGATGATGGGACTAACGCTTACCGGCACCACCTGCGACCCCACTGCCATCGACATGAACTTCTCCGGGGTGACGGTCACCACCCCCGACGGGACCGTCTCCGGAAACTTCAGCCTGGGGATGGGCGACATGATGTTCAGCGGTGACCCGACCAACCTCGACATCACCGAGGCGACCATGACCCTCAACGGCACCATGCAGATGGTCGACCCCACCACTTTCGGCACCGTCGACATGGAGATGGACGGTCTCGCCTTTCACTTCGACGACGCCGCCAACACCGGCGATCTCAACGGCGACCTCACGGTGCGCTGCAGCGGCCGCGTCTTCCCCATGACCATGACCACCGCCGCCGGCGGCCTCACCCTCGACGGGGAGGGCAACGTCACCGGCGGCCAGATGACCGTGACCGCCGAGGGGACCGCCCACCAGGTCACCTTCAACGCCGACGGCAGCCTCGACATCACCCCCACCGGAGGCACGACGGTCCACCTGGATCGCCCCGCGTCCCAGGACTTCTGCGATATCTGAGGGCAGCACGGAGGTGAAGGGGCTAGGAGTTAGGGGCTAGGGAAGGACAGCCCTTCGGGCTGGAAACAGCAGTAGAAAGTAGAAGGTAGAAAGT
>CAZRGD010000232.1:0-4813 GCA_964599505.1 uncultured Nitrospirota bacterium
GGTTCTTGCAGTAGGCGCGGACCCGCGGGTGGGCCTCGGCGACGCGGCAGAGCTCCGCCTCCCAGTCGGAGTCGAGGATCACCCAGTTGATGTGGCAGCGGCGGGAGTCGGTCTGCCAGCGGCTGGTCTTGGAGGTGTTGAAGTTGACGTGGGCGGTGGTGCCGACGGGGTTGTAGGGGTCGAGGACGGCCTTGATGGGGCGGCTGCCCTGCTCGGCGCGGGTGATGGCGGCGATGATGCGCTCGCACGCCATGTCGGCCAGGAACTTGTATTTCAACTGCGCCGGGTAGGTGCCGCCTTTGCAGACGAGGTAGCCCTCCAGCCACTGGCGCGCAATCCGTTTGAGCTGGCCGAAGAGGTGAAGGTTGGGCGCCTCTCCGGGTTCTCGCCACTTGTGCAGGATCAGGTGGGAGGTCAGTTCGTAGATGACCTGCGATGGGCGAACGTCACCCGTGTGGGCCAGGTTGAGGTCGACGGACTTGCCGATGATGCCGGAGTTGCGCGTCTCGGTGGCGCCAACCAGATCGGGGGTCAGCTCCAGGACCGAGTCGTCGTTGAACTCGGCGGTCACCCGGTCGTCCGGTAGCTCGACGCGGTAGCCGGCGACGCGGGGGAAGCGGATCTCCAGGGCGTCGCGCTCCGGGCGGATCGCCTTGACCTGGATGGTCTCGCGCGGTGGCTGGGGCGGCGCCACCACCGGCTTGGCGGTGAAGTCGAAGGGGATGCCGAGGACGTCGGCGTACTCGACGTTGAAGAGCCCCTGGTCGGGACCGCCCTCGTTGAGGTCGTAGGACTGGCGGCGCAGGGCGCGGCCGACGACCTGCTCGCAGAGGAGCTGGGTGCCGAAGGCGCGCACGCCGAGGACGTGGGTGACGGTGCTGGCGTCCCACCCCTCGGTGAGCATGGAGACGGAGACGACGCAGCGGATCGAGTCACCCAGCCGCCCCTCCTTGCCGACGGTGTTCATGACCTCGCGCAGGAGGTCCTGGTCGGTGAGATGGTCGGCCTGGGTGCGGTCGCCGGTGCGCTCGACGATCTCGCGGCGGAAGCGGTCGATCTCGTCGGCGGCCATGGTGCGGAAGCCCTTGTCGAGGGCGTCGCCGGATTCGAGCTGCTCGCTGTCGATGAGCAGCGTCCGGGGGCGGGGAAACTGGTTGCCGTTGTCGTCGAAGTTGCGGAACAGGGCGAGACGTCCGTTTTCGAGGATCGTCGAGCCGTCTTCCTTCTCCCGGTCGAAACCCGAGATGTAGTCGTAGACCAGCTTGGAGGTGGAGGTGTTGTTGCAGACGACGATGAAGCAGGGGGGGGACGCGGATCCCCGCCTTCTCCCACAGCTCGAAGGTCTGCTCGTAGTGGCCGTAGAGGGCGTCGATGGCGGTCGTGAGTTGTGGCGGCAGGGCGAGGGGGTCGAGGATCTTGGACTTTCCCCGGCCCTTCTTGGGCATGTCCTTGCGGATGTGCTCCCAGAGGTTGCGGAACATCGGCATCTCTTCGCCGGGGATGTTGTCCGCCACCGGCACCCGCGGCAGCTTGACGATGCCGCACTCGATGGCGTCCATGAGGGAGAAGTCGCTCATGGTCCACGGGAAGAGGGTGCCCTCGGCGTAGCCGGAGCCGCGCAGGAAGAAGGGGGTGGCGGAGAGGTCGATCACCCGCGTCACGCCAAGCTTGCGGTTGACCGCCTCGATGCCGGAGATCCACAGCCGGGCAGCCTCCTTGTTTTTCTGCGCCTCCTTACGGTCGTCCCCCTTCAGCGCCGGCTCGTCCTCGTCGCCGGGCTTCTCGCGGTAGCAGTGGTGCGCCTCGTCGTTGATGACCAGGATGTTCTTCATCCCCATGAGGGCGGGCATCACCCGCTGGAGCATCTGCCCTTCGCTCTCCAGGGTGCTGATGGGCTCACCGCGGCCCTGGAGCAGGGAGCGCCCCCCCTTGGAGAGGGCCACGCGCTCGCGCAGCTTGAAGGCATGGTAGTTGGTAATGACAATTTCTGCCCGCTTCAGGTCGCCGAGCATGTCGCTCGGGATCAGCTCGCGGCTGGCGTAGTAGCTGTCGGGGTCGTTGGGCAACAGCACCCGAAGGCGGTCGCGGATGGTGAGGCCGGGGGCAACGATGAGGAAACCACGGGTGAACCGCTTGCTCTGCGGGCGCCGCACCGCGTTGACGGTCTGCCAGGCGATGAGCATCGCCATGACCGTGGTCTTGCCGGCGCCGGTGGCGAGCTTCAGGGCGAGGCGGAAGATCTCGGGGTTGGCGTCGTGGTTGGCGTTGGCGAGGTGGGTGAGGAGCTCCCTGCCCACCTTGCCCGCGTGGGGGGCGACCTCGGTGAGCCAGATGGCGGTCTCCGCTGCCTCGACCTGGCAGAAGAAGGGGCGGAGGTCGTTGAACCGGTGGTGGCGCCAGTGGGTGAGCAGGCGGGCGGTCTCCGGGGTGACGCGCCAGTCGTTGGGGTTCGGGAGCCTGCGCCACCGGTCCACATGGTCGCGTACCGCGTTGATGATGGCCGTGTGGTACTGCTGCTCCTGGGTGGAGAGCCCCTCCCCCTCGTCGAGGACGAGCTGCTCCTGAGCCGCTGCCCCCTTGCGCTTCTTGGGCTTGGGGATCGGGGTGATGAACTCGGCCGGGCGGCGGCGCTCAATGATCTGCTGGGTCGGCTGACCGGTCTCGTCGAGCTCCCAATGGCGCGCCGGGTAGTCGTAGGGCGAGTTGAGGATGGGATGGTCGAAGAACGGATTGGACACGGTTACCTCTCCCCAAAATCACCTGCACACGACACCACCCACATACCCCTGCTGCCACCGGCGGCACAGGACCTCGCCTTTCCAACCGGGATGGCGCCCGGTTGACCGCTTCGATGCGGAACCCATCCACCCCGAGCACGCGCCAAGAGTCCTTTCACTCTCCTCCAAAATCAACCAGCCTTCGTACACACTATGTTCCTGCGTCCGTTCGCCCCCCTCTGTCCCGTGCCTTCGCCACACGGTCTTCGGAGGATGGCGCATGCGCCAACATTCCCTCCCCTTCCTCCCACGGCCATCTACTATAGAGGCCCCTCCTTCATGGACTTCATGGTGAAAATGGCGGGCCATGGCCGGTCACGACTCCCCCTCGTCCGGTTGGCACGACCTACGACCGCCATCAAGTCGGCTATCACCGAGATTTGGAGAGGATCCAGGCGACCACCTCGTCGATCATCGAGTAGACATCGGAGTGGAAGCCGCGACGAGCCGCTCGACCGTCGCCATGGCACGCCGTCAGCTCGGCCAGGATTCCAGCCGTTTGCACCATTGCCGGAAGTGGGGGCACTCCCCGCGGATGGCATCGAGACCGATTTGCAAGGCGGCCAATACTCCCATCAAGGGCTTCTCATAGTTCGGCACCAAGGCAACCACCCGCTTGGAGGGCGCGGTGACCGGTGAGTCGTTGATCTCCTCGGGGCTCGCGAACCCATCGCGAATGGCCTGGAGCTGTGGCGCCAGCTCCGGACGTCCGATCCCCTGTGAACTGCGTCCCTCCGTCCACTCGGTCCGCCACCAGCAAGTCCTCCGGCTGCAAGAACAGGGTGGCCAGGGCGATGAAACGCAGGCTTCCGTCCGACAGCGACGCAGCATCGAAGTAGGCATCGGAGCCCTTATGGCGCCACTCCAGTCGGATCTTGTCGGGGTGCAGCCGCTGCGGTTCAAGCTGAAAATCGTCGAAGAACGGGGCGACCCGCTGCACGGTACCGCGGATCAGGCTGTAGGCGCTCTCGTGCCGCTGCTGCAGATAGTAGAGAAAGGCCGCCAGGTTGGAACCGTCCGAGCGCAGGTAGCGGTTGTCGTTGACGTCGGCCGTCTTCTTCATCGGCGAGCTGTCGCTCGTGTCGTGGAAGTGGTAGAGCCGCCACCGGTCGAGATGGTCCCGCACATAGCCGGCTACCTGCGACGCCGATCGCCCACTGATCCCCGCCTCCTTGCCTACCCGAGAGATCTGCTCGCTGTAGAGCGGCCCGTCAGGAAAACGAGACCGGTCCCAGAAATAGACCGTCTCCGACAGTGGCACCAGGTCGTCGGTATCCGTCGGCCGGAGGTCCACCTCGTACTGGTTTTGCCCCCCTCGGAACGAGACGCGAAGGTGCATAGACCCCGTGACCTTCGATCCAAAGTGCAAGACCTTCTCCGCACCCCCGGCCTTCACGACGTACTCCTGCAGCCGCCCCTCGCGGAGGGCGTGGAGGAAGGCGAACACGCCGATGAAGTTCGACTTGCCCGAGCCGTTGGGACCGACGATGACGTTGATCGCCCCGAGCTTCAACGCCTCGATGGAGGCGATGCTCTTGAACCCCTTGACGGTGATGGTGTCGAGCTCAGGCATGGACGAGCTCCCCGGGCGAATCCGATGGCAGGGTTGCCAGCTCCTTTTCCGTCAGCTCCGGCCGCTTCGCGTGGACCTCGGCCGCCTTGTCCTCCCGCCACTGGATCAACACGCACTCCAGGCGGCGGATCACGATCATGGGCAGGACGACGTTCTGGTATTCGTACGCCTTGAACTTGCCTCGCAGGCGTTCGGCGGACTTCCAGATGTCGTCGGCGAGGTTGTCGAGCTTGGATTTATTGATCGTGAGAGACATCGTCCGTGGTGGCGTC
The DNA here is from genome assembly GCA_964599505.1 of uncultured Nitrospirota bacterium. Lineage (GTDB taxonomy): Bacteria > CG2-30-53-67 > CG2-30-53-67 > CG2-30-70-394 > CG2-30-70-394 > CG2-30-70-394. The sequence continues at coordinate 4,623 of CAZRGD010000232.1, forward strand.
AATGGTGGGTCAAACACGCAAAGTCGTAGATCGCCGCCTCGTAAACCTCTACCCGGCCAGCGCCGCCCCACGCTAAGCACTACGCCAATCGTCGTCAACGAAGCCATCAGGGGCGCACGCTCCGTGTCCGGTAGGGCGACCTACGACCGCCATCAAGTCGACTATTCCCTGCTCAGACCGAGACTTGAGCA
>CAZRGD010000233.1:0-4797 GCA_964599505.1 uncultured Nitrospirota bacterium
TCGTTGCATAGGCCTACTATGCGCCTCGAATGGGTCACAATCCGGACTCGAGCCCACTTTCCCTCGTCACGATCGCCAAAGTCCGACAGACTCCTAGCCCCATAATCCCTGGGGGCCGAAGGCCCCCCCATGTGGCCGAAACCGGGGCCTCGGCGTTACCGTAGGCGCGCCCGTTTCGAGTCCCCCATGGCCCCTCGTATCCTCGCCGTCATCCCCGCCCGTTACGCCTCCAGCCGCCTGCCGGGTAAGCCGCTGGTGGAGATCGACGGCCGCCCGATGGTGCAGTGGGTCTACGAGGCCGCCGGCCGCGTCCCGTCGGTGGAGCGGGTGGTGGTGGCCACCGATGACGAGCGCGTCGCAAAGGCGGTGGAGGGGTTCGGCGGCGAGGCGGTGATGACCTCCCCCGCCCATCCGTCGGGGACCGACCGGGTGGCGGAGGCGGCCAGGCGGATCGGCGCGGAGATCGTCGTCAACCTGCAGGGCGACGAGCCGCTCATCGACCCGCAGGTGGTGGAGCAGGCGATCGACCCGCTGTTGGCGGAGGAGGCGGTGCGGATGTCGACCCTCTGCACCCGCCTCCACGATGAGGCCCAGTGGCGCGATCCGAACGTGGTGAAGGTGGTGCGCGCGGCCAACGGTGACGCCCTCTACTTCTCCCGCGCCCCGATCCCTCACCCGCGCGAGGCGACGACCCTGGATGGGTGTCCGGCCTACAAGCACCTCGGCCTCTACTGCTATCGTGCCGACTTTCTCGAACGGATCACCGAGCTTCCCCCCTCCCCCCTGGAGGGGGTCGAGCGGTTGGAGCAGCTCCGGGTCCTGGAGGCGGGCTTTGCGATCCGGGTGGTGGAGACCGCCCACGACTCCATCGGCGTGGACACACCGGACGACCTTGAACGGGTGCGCGTCCTCGTGGTTCGATCGCACCACCATTAACGGGAGCCAGACATGACCAAATACATCTTTGTGACCGGCGGGGTGGTCTCCTCCCTCGGCAAGGGGCTCGCCGCCGCCTCCATGGGGACGCTGCTCGAGTCGTACGGCTACTCGGTGACGATCCAGAAGCTCGATCCCTATATCAACGTCGATCCGGGCACCATGAGCCCGTACCAGCACGGCGAGGTCTACGTCACCGACGATGGCACCGAGACCGACCTCGACCTCGGCCACTACGAGCGCTTCATCCACGCCCGGCTGACCAAGAACAACAACTATACGACCGGGAAGATCTATAATGCCGTCATCGAAAAAGAGCGGCATGGCGAGTACTTGGGCGGAACGGTTCAGGTCATCCCTCATATCACGAACGAGATCAAACAGGCGATCCATGGAGTGGGGGAGGGCTACGACATCGTCATCGTCGAGATCGGCGGCACCATCGGCGACATCGAGTCGCTCCCCTTCCTGGAGGCGATCCGCCAGTTCCAGCTCGACGTGGGGCGCGACAACGTCGCCTACGTCCACCTCACCCTGGTGCCGTATATCGCCGCCGCCGGCGAGATGAAGACGAAGCCGACCCAGCACTCGGTGAAGGAGCTACGCGCCATCGGCATCCAGCCGGATGTCCTGCTGTGTCGCACCACCCAGCGGCTGCCGGCGGAGATGAGCAAAAAAATCGCCCTCTACTGCAACGTCGAGGAGCGGTGCGTGATCTCGGCTCTGGACGTGAAATCGATCTACGAGCTCCCCCTCTATTTTCACGAGGAGGGGCTCGGCCGCATCCTCATCGACCGGTTGCGCCTCAAGGCGGGGCCGTCCGACCTCTCCGACTGGGAGCAGGTGGTGGAGGGGATCCACCACCCGAGCCAGACCACCACCATCGCCATCGTCGGCAAGTACGTGGAGCTGAAGGAGGCGTACAAGTCATTGCAGGAGGCGCTGGCCCACGGCGGTCTGGCGAACCACGCGCGGGTGAAGATCGAGTGGGTCGATGCCGAGTCCCTTAACGCCTCCAACGCGGCGGACGCCTTCGCCCACTGCGACGGCATCCTCGTCCCCGGCGGCTTCGGCGAGCGCGGTGTCGAGGGGAAGATCGAGGCGGTGCGCTATGCCCGCGAGCACGGCGTCCCCTACCTCGGCATCTGCCTCGGGATGCAGTGCGCGGTGATCGAGTTCGCCCGCCACTGCTGCGACCTCGACGGCGCCCACTCCACCGAGTTCATCGCCGACCCGCCGCACCCGGTCATCAACCTGGTCACCGACTGGATCGACCCGCGCACCGGCGAGCACCAGCATCGCACCGAGGAGAGTGGGAAGGGGGGGACGATGCGCCTCGGCGCCTACACCTGCCTCCTCACCGAAGGATCCCTGGCGGCGCTGGCGTACGGGGCTCCCCAGGTCGACGAGCGCCACCGCCACCGGTACGAGTTCAACAACGCCTACCGCGAGAGGCTCGAGGCGGCGGGGATGCGTTTCACCGGGCGGTACGAGGGCGAGGAGATGGAGCTGATGGAGATCGCCGAGCTCCCCGACCACCCGTGGTTCGTCGCCACCCAGTTCCACCCCGAGTTCACCTCCCGGCCGCGCAACCCCCACCCCCTCTTCCGCGACTTCGTCGCCGCCACCCTGGCGCATCAGCACCGCACCGCCGAGGCGGGGATGGCGGTGTAGGGGGGGTAGCAAAGTAGAAAGTAGGAAGTAGAAAGTAGAAAGGGGGGCGATGGACCGGGGTATTGGTGGCAAACGCCTGTTACAGTCGCCTCTCTCCCTGCTGGCAGCATTTCTCTCCAACCCCAGGCACGCTACCTGACCCACCGTTCCCCCTTAGCACCACCCCCTTTCTACTTTCTACTTCCTACTTTCTACTGATCCCCCTATGGACCTCCCCCTCCACACTCCACCCACTCGCGAGGTAGCGGTCACCGATGACGTGGTCATCGGCGGCGGTCGCCCCATCTGCCTCTTCGCCGGGCCGTGCGCCATCGAGAGCGAGGCGCTGGCGCTCACCACCGCCGAGGCGATCGCCGAGATCGCCCGCGACCTGCGGATTCCCTACGTCTTCAAGTCGTCGTTCGACAAGGCCAACCGTACCTCGGTCGACTCCTTCCGCGGCCCCGGTCTTGAAGAGGGGCTCAGGATCCTCCAGAAGGTGAAGGATGAGGTGGGGGTCCCGGTGATCTCCGACGTCCACACCGAGGCGCAGATCAAGCCGGCGGCGGAGGTCATCGACATCCTCCAGATCCCCGCCTTCCTCTGCCGCCAGACCGACTTCGTGGTCGCGGTGGCCAACAGCGGGCGGACGGTGAACATCAAGAAGGGGCAGTTCCTCGCCCCGTGGGACGCCGGAAACATCCTCAACAAGGCGACCTCCACCGGTAACCACCGCATCACCCTCACCGAGCGCGGTGTCTCCTTCGGCTACAACAACCTCGTCTCCGACATGCGCTCGCTGCCCATCCTCCGGGAGCTCGGCTACCCGGTGGTCTTCGACTGCACCCACTCGGTGCAGCTCCCCGGCGGTCTCGGCGGCAAGTCGGGCGGCCAGCGCAAGTTCATCCCCTACCTCACCCGCGCCGCGGTCGCCGCCGGCGTCGACGCCCTCTTCATGGAGGTCCACCCGGACCCCGACGTCGCCCTCTCCGACGGCCCCAACATGGTGCCCCTCTCCGCCCTCCGGTCGCTCCTGGAGGAGGTCAAACGGGTCGAGGCAGCGGTGAACCATAGGTAGGAGCGGGCCATGCCCGCGATGACGCCGCGATTATCGTTGAACGGCCCCCCGCCCACAGTCGGCCTCCCAGAAACCGAACTCGCTCCCGCCCCTCCCATGCCCGACACCCCCTGTCCCACCGACACCCTCGCTATCGGCCGCCGCGTCCTCGAGATCGAGGCGGAGGCGCTGGGGCGGGTCGAGAAACGCCTCGGGGCGAGCTTCACCCGGGCGGTGGAGCTGATGCTTGCCTGTAGCGGCAAGGTGGTGGTCACCGGGATGGGCAAGTCGGGGCTGGTGGGGAAGAAGATCTGCGCCACCCTCGCCTCCACCGGGACCCCGTCGATCTTCCTCCACCCGGCCGAGGGGATCCACGGCGACTTCGGCATGGTCACCCGCGGCGATGTGGTGATCGCGATCTCCAACTCCGGCAACACCGACGAGGTGGCGCGCCTGATCCCGATGATCGAGCGCATGGGCTGTCCCTTGATCGCCCTGACCGGCGGCATGGAGTCGGTGCTGGCGAAGAGCGGCGAGGTCGTCCTCGACGTCGGTGTCGAGCGCGAGGCGTGCCACCTCAACATCGTCCCCACCGCCTCCACCACCGCCACCCTGGCGATGGGTGACGCCCTCGCCGTGGCGCTCTTGGAGCGGCGCAACTTCCGCCCCGAGGACTTCGCCCAGTTCCACCCGGGCGGCGCCCTCGGCCGCCGCCTCTTCGTGAAGGTGGCGGACCTGATGCACGCCGGCGACGAGCTACCGGTGGTGGAGCAGGATCGCACTTTGAAGGAAGCGCTCTTGGAGATGACCGCGAAGAAGCTCGGGGTGACCACCATCGTCGACGGCGACGGTCGCCTGGCGGGGATCCTCACCGACGGTGACCTCCGCCGCGCCCTGGAGCAGGGCGACGACCCCCTGGCACAGCCGGTCTCCCAGTTCATGGGCGGCCACCCGCGCACCATCGCGGCGGATGCCCTCGCCGCCCTGGCGGTGAGTCGGATGGAGGAGCGCAACATCACCTCCCTGGTGATCGCCGACGCGGCGGGCCGGCCCGCCGGGATCATCCACCTGCATGACTGTTTGAAGGCGAAGATCGTGTAACTGAGTAGAAAGTAGAAGGTAGAAAGTAGAAAGGGGGGAGGAAAAAAGGG
>CAZRGD010000234.1:0-4737 GCA_964599505.1 uncultured Nitrospirota bacterium
CGGCTCCATCGGCTTCATCGCCCTCTTCGGCGTGGCGGTGCTCAACGGCGTGGTCCTGATCAACTCCATCAACCGCCACGCCTTCGGCGGCGACCCGGTGGACGAGGCGGTGGTGGAGGGCGCCCTGTCACGTCTCCGGCCGGTCCTCATGACCGCCTCCATCGCCGCCCTCGGCCTGATCCCCATGCTCCTCTCCAAGGGGGTCGGCTCCGAGGTCCAGCGGCCCCTGGCCACGGTGGTGGTCGGCGGCCTGGTCTCCTCCACCCTCCTCACCCTCTTCGTCCTGCCGGTGTTGTATGGCGCCTTCTCGCGGGCGAAATTGAAGGAGAGGCGATGACCATGACGCACACACCCACCGGGCCGGACGCCCCGCCCCCACGCGACTGGCGTCGCATCGCCTTGTGGTTGGTGGCCACGACCCAGGTCTACAACATCGTCGAGGCGGGGATCGCCCTGTGGGCGGCGGCGGCCGCCTCCTCCATCGCCCTGCTCGGCTTCGGCCTCGACTCCCTCATCGAGACCGCCGCCGCCGGAGCGATGCTCTACCACCTCTGGTGGGAAACTCAGGGCCGCGACCCCGAGCAGATCGAGGGGCGCGAGCGGACGGTCCACCGCTTCGTCGGCGTCACCCTGCTCCTCCTCGCCCTCTACGTGGTGGGCCAGTCGGCGTGGACCCTGTGGCGCCGCGAGGCGGCGACGGAGAGCATCGTGGGAATCGTGCTGGCGGCGGCGTCGCTGGTGATCATGCCGGTGGTCTCCTGGTACAAACTGCGCGCCGCACGCGCGGTGGGGAGCCGGGCGCTAGCCGCGGAGGCGAAGGAGACCCTCGCCTGCTCCTATCTCTCCTTCTGCCTCCTCGCCGGCCTGCTGGCCAACGCCGTGGCCGGCTGGTGGTGGGCCGACCCGCTGGCGGCGCTCCTCATGGTCCCGTGGCTCGCCCACGAGGGGCTGGAGGGGTTCGAAGAGGAGGAGGAAGAGGCGTAACCGGCCGGGCCGCAGCGGTCGAGCCGGCAGTCCTACTTGCCGACCGCCCTTGCCACCGCCACGACCGGGACGAGCATGCCGCCGATGAGGGCGGTGTGGTTGCCGATGATGGCACCCTGAACGATCAGGGGGGTGGAGGCGACCCCGGCGAGGGAGGCACCGACGACCCGTGGCACGGCGCTCAGCGCGGCCGCCCTCGAACCAACCACAGCCAGGGCCGCCCCGGCGGCGGCGGCGCGCACGCCGACGGTAGCAGCGGCAAGGAAGAGGACGTCGGTGACCACCACGGCGCGTACGGCGGCACCGGCCACCAGGAGCGGCAGGGCGTGGGCACGCGGTACGGCGACCACCGTGAGGACGACGGCGATCAGGAGAGAGGTGACGATTCGGCGGAGAGGGGTGCGCATCATGTCGTTCCGGCAGGAGGTGGATGGTGGGGTGGACATCCCTACTTTTCGGCGCGACCGAGGCGGCCTAAAGATGATCTGAATGAACAAAAATCCCACATCGACCCATCTGCCGGAGCGACCGCATCTCATGAGATGAAGACAAAAAAACGCCCTGCCCCCCGAGAGGGGACAGGGCGCGAGCCCGGAGGGACGGGAGGAGGATCACCCCCCCGAGGCAAGAGTTGCAGCGGCGATGATCGGCACGAGGACACCCGCGGCCACGACCGTACGCACCGCGGCGACACGACCGACCACGACCCCTTGCGCCACAAGAGGTGCACCGGCGACCCCGGCCACTACCCCACCGGCCACCAAAGGCACCGTACCGATCGCTGCCAGCCGTGCCCCGACGCCGATCGCGCCGGCGCCGACCACGGCAGCACGAAGACCGGCAACAGTAACCGCAGCCAGGGCCACGTCGGTCACCACCAGGGCACGCACCCCGACCGCCGCCACCACCAGGGGGAGGGCATCGACACGCGGCGGTGCAATGAGGGTCGTGGCAAAGAGGAGGAAGACGAGGAGGCTACGCCGGAGGCAGGAGAGGAGAGTCATCGGAGGGTTCCAGGAGGTGGGATCAACATCGTGCACACCACCGTTTCGGAAAGGGCGGCCTGGGCGATAGATCCGCGCAAAGATTTCGGCCCACCCGGTTGCTCAGAGCCCTTGGGTTGGCGGAGCGTTGTGCCCACCCTTCCCCTACCCTCCTCACTCCCATGGACACCCTCCGCCGCGACCTCGTCACCCAGCGCGCCCGCGCCATGCAGGGGCGGGTCCGGTGGCTTCTCCACGGCGGTATGGCCAAGCGCCTCGACGGCCTCTCGGCCGACCTGATAGCCCCCCTCACCTTCCTCGACACCTACGCCTGGCTCCGGCGGGAAGTGCCGGCGGCGGTGCGCGACGAGGTCCTCGCAGTCTCCAAAAACCCCGCCTTTGCCCCCCTGGTCACCCTCCTGGCCTCGGCCCCCGACCCTGCCGCCTTTGTCCGCGGCGTGATCGAGCACGGCTTCGCCGCGGACACCGTCGCCCGCCTCAGTGGCGACGGCGCGGCCACACGAGAGATCGTCGCCGCCTGGGAGGCACTCGGCAGCGAGCCGGTGCGCCGTTCGATCGCCCTGCGCGCGGTCGCCGCGGAGGAGCGGGCGATGTACGACGCCCTACTCGGTCCCTTCGACCAGGAGCGCCTCGCCCTCCTCGACCGCCTCCCCGACCCGGGGGGGCCGTCGCCGCACTTTGCCAAGCTCGGGGTGATCCCGGTGATGCGCTGCCCCGCGGGCTGCCACCACTGCCTCTTTCTCTACCGGCCCCGGGTGGAGCGACGACGCGAGCCGGCGGAGCTCCTCGCCACCCTCGCCCAACTCACCGACCGGCTGCTCTACACCGGCGGTGATCTCACCGGACACCTCGACGACTTCGTCGACGCGGTCGCCACCACCGGCGCCATCACCACCTTCGCCATCCTCCTCAACGGCACCTTTGCCGCCACCCCGGAGGCGGCCGCCGCCATCTTCACCGCCCTGGAGGCCGCCCTCGACCGGCGCGCGGCGGCAGGCCACCCGCCCGCCGAGGTGGTCCTCCAGATCAGCTTCGACGAGCACCACCAGGAGCTGCGGGTAGCCGCCGACGGCGCAGTCCGCGAGCGGATCCCGGTGGCCAACATCGCCAACATCGTCGAGGCGGCGGTGCGCCACCCACGCGTCGGCCTGGTCTTGCTGCACAAGCAGAACCGTCTCAACTTCTCGCGCCACCTCTTCGAGCGCGGCGTCTTCGCCCGCCTGGCACGCGAGCTCTCCCACCGCGGCCACCGGGTCGAGCTCCTCGCCGCCCACCCCGGCCCCCGGCCGCGCCGCGACCCCTGCGACCCGACCAAGGTGGCGCCGGTCCTCACCGAGGCCCACTTCTGCCTGAGCGACCACCGCGATGTTCCCATCGGCCTCACCTCGTCGCTGGTCGACGCCTATGGCCAGGCGGCGCTGCTCGATGAGAGCGAGTACCTGAACGACCGCGCCAACCTGGAGCGCTTTCTCACCGGCGAGGCGGCCGGGGACGGGTTCGATGGCGACCTCATGTTCTGGTACGACGGCCGGGTCACCTCGTTCTCCGCCGTCCACCTCGCCTTCGGCAACCTCTACGACGACGGCATCGAGCGTATCCTCGCCCGCCACCGCCGCGACCCCCTCCTCGCCGCCCTGCGCCGGCCGACGCCAAGGCTCCTGGACCTCTACGGAGAGGTGCGCGACGACCGGGAGGTGCTCACCGGCCGCGCCACCTCCCTGCCGCACCTCCTCCACACCCTCACCCGCGACGCCGAGGTCCGCCTCCACCTCACCTGCCGCCTGGCAGCCGGGTGCGACCCCGGCGCCCCTGTGGTCAGATAGACGACGCCCATGGAGATCCTCCACACCCCCGAGCTCATCGCCCCCTACCTCGCCGACACCTCGGGCCTCCACGACGCCCACTGCGAGGCGGTCTACCGGCCGGCGCGGGTCGAGGAGATCCCCGCGGTCCTGACCGGGGCGCGCCGGCGCGGCGTCGGGGTGACCGTCTCCGGTGCCCACACGGCGACCACCGGTGCCGCACTCCCCTACGGCGGCGTGCTGCTCTCGACCGAGCGGCTCGACCGGATCGGCCCGATCGAGGTCGGGGCGGCGGGCGCCCAGGTGACGGTGGAGGCGGGGGTACGGCTCGCCACGGTGCAGCAGACGACGGCGACGGCCGGCTGGCTCTACCCGCCCGACCCGGGGGAGTCGAAGGCAACCCTCGGCGGTAACCTCTCCACCCACGCCGCCGGCAAGCACGGCTTCCACTACGGCCCGTCACGCGGCTGGGTTACGGCGCTCACGGTGATCCTCGCCGACGGCGACCGGCTGGAGCTGACCCGTGGCGGGTGCGTCGCCGACGAGAACGCGATCCTCCACCTCACCACCGTCGACGGCCGGAGGATCGAGGTGCCGCTGCCCACCACCCCGCCGCCGCCGGTGAAACACGCCGCCGGCTACCTCGGCGGCCCCGGTCGCGACGCGATCGACCTCTTCGTCGGCGCCGAGGGAACCCTCGGGGTGATCGCCGCCGCCACCCTGCGGCTGGCGGAGGCGCCCGAGGAGACCCTCGCCGGCCTCCTCTCCTTCCCGGACGCGGCGCACTGCTGGCAGGCGGTCGCGGCGCTCCGCCACCCCGCGCGCGCCCCCCCCCGCCCCACCGCCCAACGGCGGGCGACCTCCTACGCCCACTACCCCGCCCCCCGCGCCGGCGACCGCCGCCGTCCCCACATCGGCCTCGCAGCGGACGGCCCCGCCGCGCCCCA
>CAZRGD010000235.1:0-1705 GCA_964599505.1 uncultured Nitrospirota bacterium
CGCCCCCTGTTCCGGGGCCTCGCCCACGCGCCGCCCCCCGGCGCCGCGGCGCCGGCCCTCCACCCGCCCCTGCGCGCTCACGAGGCGACCTCCCTGCGGCGCGGCTCCCCGATCCTCTACCACGGCGTCAAGGTGGGCGACGTGCAGGGGGTGGTCCTGAGCAGCGAGGGCGACACCGAGGTCTCGATCCACATCGCCCCCAAACACGCCGCCCTGGTCCGCCGCGGCAGCCGCTTCTGGAACGCCAGCGGCGTGCGGTTCCAGGGCGGTCTCCAGGGATTCCAGGTGGAGGGGGCGTCGGTGGAGAGCATGGTGGCCGGCGGCATCGCCTTCGAGACCCCGGCCGAGGGGGATCGGCGCAAGGTGAAGAACGGCCGCACCTTCACCCTCTTCCCGACCCACGCGGCGGCACGCGAGAGCGCTACCGCCACCCTGGTCCTCGACTCGGCTTCTGGGGTGGCGGCGGGGCGGACACGGATTATCTACCGCGGCGCCCAGATCGGCTCGGTCCACGCCGTCGACCTCTCCGAGGACCTGTCGAAGGTCATCGCCAAGGTCGGTCTCCTGCCCCGCTTCCGGCCGCTCCTGCGCGACGGGACGCGCTTCTGGACGGTGGCGCCGCGGCTCGGCCTCACCGGGATCGACACGGATGCCCTCCTCGGCGGCACCTACATCACCCTCCGTCCCGGCGACGGCGCACCACGGGACCGCTTCGTCGTCGGCGACCGGCCGCCCCCCGCGGGGCCGGAGGCGCCCGGCCTGCAGCTCACCCTCCTCGCCGCCGACTCCGCCTCCCTGCGAACCGGAAGCCCGGTCACCTACCGCCGCCTGGTCGTGGGACAGGTCGAGGAGGTGGCGCTTTCCGACGACGGCGGCCAGGTGGAGATCCGGATCACCGTGGAGCCGGACCACGCCCACCTGGTGACCGAACGCTCGCGCTTCTTCAACAGCGGCGGGGTGACCGTGAAGGGCTCCCTCGCCGGGGTGACCGTGCACACCGACTCCCTCGCCGCCACCGTGATTGGCGGGGTCTCCTTCTTCACCCCGGCCGCTACGGAGGCCGGTGCGGCGGCGGCCGACGGCGCCCGCTTCCCCCTCTACCGCGACCACCAGAGCGCCGTCGCGACAACCCCGCACCGGGTGGTGAAGCGGCTGCCCACCGGCCTCAACCTCACCCTCCACGCCGCGCAGCTCCACTCGGCACGGGTGGGCGCGCCGGTCACCTACCGTGAGGTGCGGGTGGGTGAGGTGGTCTCCATCGACCTCGGGAAAACGGCGGACCGGGTGGAGATCTACATCAACATCGCCCCCCGCTTCGCCCCCCTGGTCCACCGGGGGAGCCGCTTCTGGACCACCAGCGGGGTACGGGTGAAGGCGGGCCTCTTCTCCGGCGTCCGGATCGAGACCGAGTCGATGGAGACCGTGCTCGCCGGAGGTGTCGCCTTCGCCACCCCGGAGGCGGACGAGATGGGCTCGGCCGCCGGCGACGGCGACACCTTCCACCTCGCCGACGCCCCGAAGCCGCAGTGGCGGCGGTGGCACCCGAGCCTGCCGCTGGAGTGAGGGGCTGGAAGGGGGAAGCCCCTCCCCTACCCCGCCGCGGCGCCCTGTGCGGCGGCCATCGCGTCGCCCGCACCGCCGCCCTCCCCATCAGCGCAGGAGGAGAAACCCCAGGGCCAGGTTGACCGCGAAGAGGAGGAGGGCG
>CAZRGD010000235.1:1805-4727 GCA_964599505.1 uncultured Nitrospirota bacterium
TCAGCGCAGGAGGAGAAACCCCAGGGCCAGGTTGACCGCGAAGAGGAGGAGGGCGAGGCCGCGCCAGAAGGCGACGGGGTTGCGTTCCAACAGCGGCGCCGCCGCGTCGGGGATCAGCGCCGGGTTGGGGTGGGAGAGGTCGTGGAGCAGCTCGGAGAGGGTCTCGTACCGCCTGCGAGGATCCGGGTGCACCGCCCGCCGCAGGGCGCCGTCGACCCACACGGGCAGGTCGGGGCGGTGGTCGGTCGCCGAGCGATAGGGCCGCTCGCGCCCCCCCTTCATCGACCGCTGCTCACCGTACGGCAGCTTGCCGGTGAGCATCTCGTAGGCGATGACCCCGAGGGCGTAGAGGTCCGAGCGGTCGCTGCCGCGGGCGCCGAGGAGGGTCTCCGGCGCCGTGTAATTGACCGTCCCCAGGGGCCCGGGGTCGGCAAGCGGAGTGGCGATCTCCTCGATCCCGGCGATCTTGGTGGAGCCGAAGTCGATGATCTTCACCGTGCCGTGGGCGTCGACGAACAGGTTCTCCGGCTTCAGGTCCTGGTGGACCATCTCCAGGCGGTGGAAGGCGCGCAGCCCCTGGGCGACCTGCTCCACGAGGTCGCGCACCTCCGCCAGGGGCGGCCGCGGGTGGTCGACCATCCACTGGCGCAGCGTCTCCCCCTCCAGGTACTCGGTGACATAGTAGAGGAAGGTGCGCCGCCGCCGCGGCTCCACCACCCGCAGGACGTGCGGATCGCTGACCCGCCTCCCGGCCCACTCCTCGTGGAGGAACTGGTCGATGTAGACGGCGTCGTCCTGGTAGTTCACCGACGGCGTCTTGAGGACCACCTTCGCCTCGGACTCGACATCGACGGCGAGGTAGAGCTGGGTCCGCTTGCTGGCGTGGAGCTCGCGCACGATGCGGTAGCCGTCCACCGTCTGCCCCGGCTCCAGGGGCGGCGGAAAGGGCAGCTCGGTGAGGCGGCGGTAGAAGCTGGCCTCGTCGTCCGCGGCCAGACGGACCACCTCCACCACCTGGCAGGTGAGGTTGTCCTGGCTGCCCGCCGCCTTGGCCGCCTCCACCACCGCGCGTGCCGCCGCCTCCGGGTCGCCGCGATGGCGCCGCAGCAGGTCGGCGAGCGCCGCCGCCGCCAGGACCCCGTGGACACCGTCGGTGGTGAGACAGAAGCAATCGCCGCGCTCCACCGCCACGGTGCGGTAATCGATGTCGAGGTGGTGGTCGATGCCCACGGCGCGCGCCAGATAGGTGTGGTTGCCCGCCGCGTGCACCTGGTGGTCGCGGGTGAGCTGCTCCAGCTCTCCGCCCTGGAGGCGGTAGATACGGCTGTCCCCCACGTGGAAGAGGTGGGCGGTGGCCGACTTGATGACCAGGGCCGAGAGGGTGGAGACGAGCCCCTTTGGGCCGCCGTACTGGCGCTGACCGCGGCCGTAGAGCCACCGATTGAGGGCGCCGAGGACGCGCGAGCCGGAGCGCTTCACCGACCACGACTCGGGGGTCGAGTAGTAATCGGCGAGGAGACCCTGGACGCACGTCTCCGCCGCCTCCCGTCCCGCCTCGGCGCCGCTCATCCCATCCGCCACCACCGCCGCCGCCCCCTTGGTGAGCAGCAGCTCCCCGGCGGGGATACGGATGCCGCAGGCGTCCTCGTTCTCCCCCTTCACCCCCGCGTCGCTGTGCTGCCCGACGCGCAGCTCCAACCCCGTCGTCTCCCCGGACTCGGTGTGGCTCACGACGCGCATGGCCGGAGAGTAGCGGGGCGTGAGCCGGGGGTCATGGGGTCAACGTCGGCTCGTTGCCATGGGCAAAACCACGAAGGCCACGAAGAGCACGAAGGGGAACAGCGAGCCGCAAATAGACGCGAATGGGGGAACGGGAGGCAGGTGTCGCTGGTGACACATGCAGACTGTTTTTTGGACAGGATGAACAGGATTGACAGGATGGGGAGGGCAGACCGGTCATCTTACAGTCTTGGAAGCCCGGCCCCGTTTCGGCCCCGTTTCTGAGGGGAGTACGATGCGAATGGATTCGTTTTTTCTACCATGAAGAGCATGAAGGACATGAAGATTTCGCAGCGAGTCTTCGTGCTCATTCGGGTGAAAGAATCGGATCTCATCATGAGAGGTGTAGGGTGTGCCAAGCGCAACGCGGCGCACCGACGGCCCAGCCGGTAGGGGCGGGCCATGACGGACGCTAACCATGAGGTAGTGCAAAGACAAGAACTGACTCTCAAGTTTTCGCTCCGTAGATCACCTCTCTTCGAACATGCATCGGATTTCCGCCACGAATCCCTCGGCCCCTTCCACGAGGATCGCCGCCTGTTCTTGCTCGAACTCGTAGAGCTCCAAGTAGTCTCCCCGTTGCCGGTTTTCGAAGAGCCTGTCGAACACCCGTCCCCACTCAGGCGCGAGCCTCCCCCCCTTTACCAGGTCTCGATGGAGAGCACCGCGCAAGCCCGTATGTTTCGTAAAGGTCTTCTCCTCTTGGAGAAAGAGGGCGCTGGCTGCATAGAAGCAGGCGTAGTAGCCACGATTCACGGCGAAGTCATACGGCCGGCAGCAAGCTCCGAGCGTGCCGAGTCCAGCGCGGTCGCCGCCTTCTCCAGCCAGTACCGAACGACCTCCTGTCTCACCTCGGACTTCACGCCGCGACCCCGTAACGTTCGATCTCTCGGTGAAGGGGTAAGACGGTGTAGGGCCCCATTGTCCATCCCTCTTTGGAGACCACGATTGTGCTGATGACCACGTCGTGGCTGCACTCGACATCGAAGAGGAGGTCGGTGATGGCGTCTCGTTCACGCCAAGAGAGCTCTTTCGAGGTGAGGACCAACAGATCGATATCCGACTCCGCATCGTCGGTGCCGCGGGCCTTGGAGCCAAACAAGATCACCTTCTCCACGGGAAACCGTTCACGCAACAGGCGCA
>CAZRGD010000236.1:0-4662 GCA_964599505.1 uncultured Nitrospirota bacterium
GCTCGGTTGGCGATCCCGGGGGGGGGCGGGAGGGCGGTGATCGTGGCGCGGGCGTCCGCCAGGGGGACGAAGGGGGGGCCGCCCGCCTGCGCCGGGAGGGTGAAGCGGAGGGTGGCGCGCTCCTCGTGGGGGGGGGCGGAGGGGGGGGTGGGGTCGGCCCCCTGGGCGGTCGCCGTGGCCCCTTGGTGGGTCCAGGTGTCGTTGGCCCGGGCAGGGAAGTAGTCGGTGGGGGGGGGGCCGTGACTACCGCCACCGCCACTACCGCCGCCGCCGAAGATGCCGCTGATGACGTCGAAGGGGGCGGTGAAGAAGCTGAAGATCCCCGAGGTGTGGACCGTTCCCGAGCTCGTGGGGAGGGCGGCGGTGAGGGCAGCGCCGTGGCGGCCCACGGTGGTGAGGTCGCCGGTGCGATCGGCGCGGTAGTGGATCGCCGCCGCCTGGCTCTCCACGGTGAGCTCCGGCGCGGGGGCGGGGCGAACCTCCTGGAGGACCGCGGCGGTGGGGTCGGTGGTGGCGCCGTTGCTTCCGTCACCGCTGCCGCCGCCACCGCCTCCACATGCGGTGAGAAGGGTGAGGCAGAGGGCGGCGGCGGTGGGGAAGGGGCGCATGGGTTCCTCGAGGTGGGGGACCGGCAAGGGCCACGGTCGCAGCGTCTTACCAAATGATAGATAACAGGTATGCCATTCTTTTGAACGGTGGCGGACCATAGGCGGGCAGCCGCGACAAGGGAATGGCTGCGGCGGTCTCTTGTTGTTGGGGGATAGGTTGATCTTGACCCAACTGGGTAATTATTTGCTCAGGGTGTCGCTCTTTCGCTGCTCCGTGTGTCGGAGAAACGCAATACCGGGGTCGCCGGTATCACCCTGTGGGGCAGCACCTCAATGGGGTAAATTCGTCGAAGAATCAAACTATTAGCGGTTTCTCCGCGGGTGCCGTCAGGTCTCCTCCGGTGGATGGCATGGCAATTGCTGTTGGTCTTGCAATCCCAAACTCGGGCTATTGCCCCCTTCCCATTGGAGGATCTTCCATGCGCCATCCCCTTCATCTCATCCCTCACCTCGGGGTCGCCGCCCTCTTGGCGACCCTCCTCGCCTGTGGCGGCGGCTCCGGCTCCGCCTCGAGCACCGACCCGCAGGCCTCCCTCGATCGGGCGCCGGCGGCCAGCGAGACCGCCGAGATCACCGGCACCGTGGCCACCGGCACCGCGACGACTCAGAGTGTCGGCGCGGGTAGCGCCACCGCCATCGACGTCGCCGCCGTGGACGAGCACGGCGACAAGCAGGCGGAGCAGCTCGGGGTGACCTCCACCTTCCGCCTGGCGGTCCCCACCGGCCACGACTACGCCCTCATCTTCTCCGACGCGAACGGCATCATCTCTACCCTCGTCTACCGTGGCGCCGACGGCAGCGACCACTCGGACATCTCCATCCCGACGGGGACGACCCGGGTCGACCTCGGGACGATCACCGTGGACCGTGCGGCCCAGCGAGTGGTGGTGAACGATCCGAGCCAGGTGCCCGAGCCCGCCACGCCGAAGATCCCCATGGTCGATGTGGATGGCGACCATATCCCCGACTCCATCGATCCTTCCATCGACCTGCCCGCCGGTGATCCGGCGGTGGGGGCGGCGCGCTTTGCCTCGTGTGTCGGCTGCCACGGCGGAGACGGCTCCGGCGGGGCGGTGGTCCCCGGCTCCATCCGCGGGGCGAGCAGCAACGACGTAGCCCAGCTCTTGGCCAACGGCAACGACAAGGGGATGCCCGCCTTCTCCGACCTCGTGGGCTATGCGGCGGACATCGCCGCTTTCCTCAGTGACACGGGCGCACCCGCGGGCGGTGGTGACGGCGGCGGCGATGGTGGTACGACCACGGGCGGCGGCAACGGGAGCGGAAGCGGTGGCAACACCACCCCGGGGACGCCCTCCGCGATGGACGCCTACGCCACCCACTGCGGCGGCTGTCACGGCACCGATGGTAGCGGCACCACCATCGCACCGGATATCACCGGCGCCTCCGCCGACGAGATCACCGAGGCCCTCGGTGAGGTGGGTGCGATGGCGTCGGTGAGTGTCACCGTCGATGAGGTGGACGCGATCGTCGCCTTCCTGGCGGACAACGGCGCGGCCACCGGTGGCGACGAGGTTGATGGCGACGATAGCGAGGCGGACGGCGACGGCGACGACACCACGGTGCCGGCCACCGAGACCGCCACCATCACCGGCACGCTGGACATCCTGGCGCTGATCAGCGGCGACGTGGAGGTCCACTCGGTCACCACCCAGTCTCTCGACCCGGCGGACCTCCCCCACGGCGTGGAGATCGCCGCGGTGGACGAGAGCGGCACGACCCAGGCGGTCGCCGAGGGGGTGGTGGATGGCTTCTCCCTCACCGTCCCCACGGACCATGTCTATGAGCTGGTGGTCTCCGACGACCAGGGGGTGATCGGCACGATGACCTACCCGGACAACAGTGGTGGGAGCGCCACCGCCTTCGAGATCGCCGCCGGGACCTCCACCGTGGCGATGGGGACGATCACCGTGAACCCGGCCGATGGCACGGTGGAGGCGGCGACCGCGCCCGTCTTCGACACCCCCGCGCCCCCGACTCCCACGCCGACGCCGACCCCCACGCCGACTCCCACGCCGGGACCGGACGCGGCCGCGGGGCAGGCGGTCTACGCCGCGAGCTGCATGGGCTGTCATGGCGCCAACGCCACGGGTGGCTTCGGTCCCAATATCGTCGGCGCCAGCCGGGCGCGGGTGGGTAACGTCCTGGCGAACGGGAAGGGGAGCATGCCCCCCTTCCCGGCCCTGACAGGGAGCGCCGCGGACCTCGCCGCCTACCTGGCGACCCTGTAGAGATCCTCACCCCGTAGCCCTCCTCCGCTACCGGTGAGATCGGCGGGTCGGCCTTCGGGCCGGCCCGTTTTTTTGCCCGACGTTCGGCGGTTCGACCCGCGCCGAGGCGCCGAGACGCCGAGGGGGGAGAGCCCGAGACCGGGCGTCGTTCGCGGTGAAGGGAAAGATTGACGGGGGGCCGGAAGGCGATGGCTCACGCGAAGCCGCGAAAG
Organism: uncultured Nitrospirota bacterium; assembly: GCA_964599505.1. Taxonomy (GTDB): domain Bacteria; phylum CG2-30-53-67; class CG2-30-53-67; order CG2-30-70-394; family CG2-30-70-394; genus CG2-30-70-394. The sequence goes on from CAZRGD010000236.1 coordinate 3,070, forward strand.
GCTGCATGAGTATTGGATGGCGGTGGATGGTGCGGGTGAGGCGCCATCGGTGTTGCCACGCAGTGGGGATGCGGGCCGGAAGGCCAGTCCCTAGATCGAGCCGCAAATGGGGCGCGAATGGACGCGAATGGTGGTGCCTCCGGTATGACGTCTCCGGTGGTGTCCATCCACGCGCAATGGCCTGGAAGGCGGTTTTTTCGACACGAAACTCACGGAAGACCGGGTGGGGCGGGACGCCCCACCCAATCTTCCGTGGGGTCCGTGGCCAATAAGGACCCGCCCGCTTCCTTGACACGAAAGGGGTCGGTTGGTAGCTTGCTTGGCCGCTTCGTTGCGGCTTTTTCTTTTTATTTCAGTGTGTTACACGCGGTTTCCGGGAGTGACATGGCCGATACCCTCGCCTTTCAGGAGGTGATCCTCCGGTTGCAGACCTTCTGGGGGGAGCGAGGCTGCTGTCTCACCCAGGGGACCGACGTGGAGGTGGGGGCGGGGACCTTTTCGCCCCACACCTTCCTCCGTTCCCTCGGCCCGGAGCCGTGGCGCGCCGCCTATGTGCAGCCGTCCAGGCGGCCGGCGGACGGCCGCTACGGGGAGAACCCGAACCGGCTGCAGCACTACTTCCAGTACCAGGTGATCCTCAAGCCGTCGCCCCTGGAGGTGCAGGAGCTCTACCTCGACTCCCTGCGGGCGATCGGCATCGACCCCCTGGCTCACGATATCCGCTTCGTGGAGGACGACTGGGAGTCGCCTACCCTCGGGGCGGCGGGGCTCGGCTGGGAGGTGTGGCTCGACGGCATGGAGGTGACCCAGTTCACCTACTTCCAGCAGATCGGCGGGGTGGAACTCTCCCCGATCCCGGTGGAGATCACCTACGGCCTGGAGCGGATCGCGATGTACCTCCAGGGGGTCGACTCGGTCTTCGATCTCGTCTGGGGGGGCGACATTACCTACGGCCAGGTCTACCACCCGAACGAGGTGGAGCACTCCCACTACAACTTCGAGGTGGCGGATGTGGAGATGGTCCGCCGCCACTTCGACGAGTTCGAGCGGGAGGCGAACCGGGCAATCGACGCGGGGCTGGTCCTGCCCGGGTACGACTACGTCTTGAAGTGCTCCCACTGCTTCAACCTGCTGGATGCCCGCGGCGCGGTGTCGGTGACCGAGCGCACCGGCTACATCGGTCGGGTCCGCCACCTGGCACGCAAGGTGGCGAAGGCGTACCTGGCGAGCCGCGAGGCCCTTGGCTTCCCGATGCTCAAAGAGGTCCCGGCGTGAGGGCCTCGCGCAGAGGCGCAGAGGCGCAGAGAGGAAGCTGGTCCTCCTCCGATTTTCTTTTGTCGCTTTCCCGTCGGTCCCTCCCTCTTCCGTGTTCTTCCGTGGATTCCGTGGCAAAAAAAACCTTCCAGGTCACACCGTATCTGCGGCTGTGCGTCGGTGACGCCGACCGTCCGGTGCCCTTTCCCTCTGCGTCTCTGCCCCTCCGCGCCTCTGAGGCTCAGCGGAAACAAGATGTGGCACCTGACCGTAGGGTCGGCTTCAGCCGACCGACGCCGTTATCTCAAGAAGTTACGGTGCTCGGCGGGCTGAAGCCCG
>CAZRGD010000237.1:0-4650 GCA_964599505.1 uncultured Nitrospirota bacterium
CAGCTCCTTGGGCAAGGCGGCGAGCCGATTTCGGCGCCGGCGTACTTGAGGTACGGCGAGCACGAAATCGGTGAAGCCAACGCCGCAGAAGGGCCTGAATCGGCGGCCGAATGCCGAAGGAGTGCAGAATCTAGGTGAAAAATATGGTTCGCCAAGCCGGTGATGCCCCATCCAGACCGCTGGCGTTCGCATCTCTTCCATTGCGGATGGCTCCCTCATGAGGATCAGCGAAAACAAGATGTGGTACCTGACCGTAGGGTCGGCAGAGGCCGACCGGCGCCGTCATCTCAGAAAGTTACGGTACTCGGCGGGCTGAAGCCCGCCCTACGGACGGTGTCATCTCGGCCTGCATTGCTATTTCCGCTGACCCTCTCTGCGTCTCTGCGCGAGGCTCCTCCTTCAAGGTCGACGGACGAGTCGGGTCCTCTTGCCCGTGACACCGGTGGGGGCAGCGTCACCCTGGGGGATGTCTAACCGCTTGAGGTCACACCGTAGTCGTCGCCCACAGAGATATTGGAGAACCGACGATCAGGGGGATCCTTGACTCGCTTGAGCCGAGTTCGTAAATATGCGATATATTAACTAGGCGCGCGGTGCGCCGGAGCCCTCGGGGGAGGGGAAGACAGAATACGTGATCCGACCAGGAGAACAGCCCCCGGCGTTACGCGCGCCAGCCGCCAAATGGCGGCTGGCGCTTCCGTGGCGCCGTCTCAGTTCGATCCTCCGCCGCGTGTGCCCGTGCGTCCTCCTCCTCACCCTTTGGGGAACCGGAGCGGCGGTCGCCCAGGGTCTGGGCAGAGACGGTGGTGTGGTACAGAGCCAAAGCCTCGGCCCCGATCCCACCACCGAGAGCCGTCTCACCCTGCAGGAGCGGAGCCGCGACCTGGCGCGCTGGCAGCCCGGTGAGCGCGAAGGATATTTCGACGAGCAGGATCGTCTGCACCAGGCACGCCAGATAAAGGGGTACTACCGCAAAATTGCCCTGCGGGCGCTACGCCGCTGGTCGGGCGACTACTTCGGTTCCCTCTTCACCGACGATGGCATGCGCCTGCCGTGCCACCTCGGTAGTGCCGGCAAGGGCGGGACCACGGGGACGATGGCGCGGTTGGTGAACGACACCGACGTCGAGCTCCACTACGGCGACGGTGGAGCCTCCCTCTCCTTGGGTCGCGACCTCGACCTGCGCCGGATCGGCTGTCGCTCAGGTCGTCTGGAGGTGGATCCGGTGCGCGGCGAAGTGGAACTGGGTGTCGACCTCGACCGTACCTCTCTGGCGTGGACCATCGGCAACGGCCAGATGCGTTTGAGCTGGTCGATCCCGTTTTAAGTGCCCCCTAGATTCTGCAATCGTCCGAGCACCGAGGGCGTCGAGGCAGGTCCTTAGGCAAGGCGGCGAGCCGATTTCGGCGCAGGCGTACTTGCGGTACGTCGAGCACGAAATCGGTGAAGCCAACGCCGCATAAGGGCCTGAATCGGCGGCCGAATGCCGGACGATTGCAGAATCTAGGTGCCCGGCTTACCCGCCGAATCCCCTCGGGCTGAGGGCAACCTCGGCGATACTTCGCGCCCTTTTCCCAGTGGGTGGCGGGTGCAAACGATGGGAGAGGGGCGGACGGTGTTTACCGCCCCCACCCAGCTCGCCGAGCCCTCCGTGGTGTGGCGCAAATTGGATCACGCCTGAGCCGCGATGGGCCGATAAAGGGAGTGACACCCGAACCACAGGAGTCTCACGAGGAAATCGGTGAGTCATATGGCGAGGTCAGACACAGCACCAGAGAGCACGACAGGGGTGGCAAGGTCCGGTGAGTCGGAGCGGCAACGGGTTCCATCGAGCCGCCGGATCCGAGGTCACCGCCTGTTGCAGGGGAGCGTCATGACCCCTTTCAGTCTCAAGGTCGCGGACTCCATCGAGGATGTCACGGCGGCGCTCTCCCTGGTTCACGACAGCTACGTGGAGCTCGGCCTCATGGACCCCCATCCCTCGGGTCTACGGCTCCTGCCGCACCACCTCCTCCCGGAGACGCGGCTCTTTCTTGCCCGCGAGCACGACGAAGTGGTCGCCACCCTCACCCTCATCCCCGACACGGATGCGGGGCTGCCCCTGGACTCGGCGTACCAGGAAGCTGCCGATGGGTTGCGGCGCCGGGGTCGCAGGATCGGTGAAATTTCCTGCCTCGCGCTTGCCCCTCGTTACCGCCGCCACGACCTACTCCTCCACACCTTCCGGATGATGCATGTCTGCGCCCGAGCCACCGGCCTCGACGACCTGTGCGTTGTAGTCGCCCCCAAACACGGCCGTTTTTACCAGCACATCCTGCTCTTCGAACCGTACGGCGGCTTTGCCGAGCTCGCCCACCTCAACGGTGCCCCGGCGCTCCTCTATCGCCAGGATCTACGCACGATCGAGGAGACCACTCACGGGTATTACGCCTCCTCGCCGGCCGCCGCGGACCTCTACCAGTTCTTCTTCGAAGAGGCGGCGGCCGTCAGAGCACGGGCGACCGCCGGCCGTGGATTGACCCCTGCAGAGGTCGAGACGCTCCTCATGGGCCATCCCGAGCTTCAGACATCTCTCATCTAGGAGTCTGTCGGACTTTGGCGATCGTAGCGAGGAAAAGCGGGCTCGAGTCCGGATTGCGACCCATTCGTAGCGCTACGTGGGCCTATGCAACGAAGAATGGGGCACGATCCGGGCCGAGATCCGCGGATCAAGCAGTAGATCGGGCCAAAGTCCGACAGGCTCCTAGAGGCGCTTCGAGGTGGTAGGTGTCGGTGATTGACCGACGTTGGGTGTAGTGGAAACGCGACGGTATCGCCAGGTTGGGAGATCGGAAGCGCTGACGGTGTCCGCATTTCCAGCCACTTCCACGCCACTGTGCGGAAACGGCGCCGTGAACCCCTGGCACGGTAATTGCTTCTTATAAAAAAGCCGCAGTCGCGAAAGCCTTCCGGTATTCGCCCCTCCCCTCAGGTTTCTCCCCTCCTGGATATTTTGATGGAACTCTCCCTTGTCCCGCGTCAGGAGCGTCGTCACGCCCATTCCATCGAAGAGGTGTGGAAGGTCCACTTTGCCCAGAGCGACCACGATTTCGCCGAGGCCCTCAGGCTGGTCCAGTCGCGCTACGAAATGCGTGGTTACACTCCAGAGGGTCGGGAGCTGGCAGAACTGACCCTCTATCACATCCTTCCCGAGACCCGAACGATCTTGGTGAAGGCGCTGTCGCGTGTCCTCGCCACCGTTACCTTTGTTCCAGATTCGCCCCTCGGCCTTCCTGCCGAGCAGGTCTTCCGGGACGAGGTGGCCCCGTTGCGATCGGAGGGACGCCACCTCTCCGAGCTCTCTGCCCTGGCGGTGGCCGACCAAATTCGCATCGAGGATCGCCCTCACCTCACCCGCTGGCTCTTCCACTCGATCGAGGCCCAGGTACGTGGCGAGGGACGGATCGACGACCTCCTGATCACCGTCAATCCGCGTCACGTTGCCTTCTACGATCGGCGACTCGGCTTCGAGGTGATCGCCGGACCACGTCCCCATCCGAAGGTCCAGGGGGCGGATGCGGTGCTCATGCGCCTGCGGGCCGACGTCGACCGCACCCACCTCACCTGGTGGGAGCGCGCCAAGGAGGAGAGTCAGGGGCTCATCGCCTCCCTGCTGGCGAATGACCCCGGCTGGACCTGGGACGACCACCGTCTCGCCGACTGGGCCGGTACCCTTCGTCTGGTGGCCAACGAGGTCAGCCATACCGGTTGCGACTACCTCCGCTACCTCTTCCCCGCTTTTCCCTGGCCGGAGGAGTGCGGGGCGCATGGCGGTTGATCCACACCGTGGCTCCGAGGTGGAGAGGTGCCTGGACCAGCTTCGCCGCCCTCTGACGGGCTGCTGAAGTGGTTTCTCAGTTTTACCGGTAGGACTTCGAGGGTGGTTTCGTAGCCCCACTGCACGAGCTGATGTTTTTTTTCTGGGCCGAGGTCCAGTTTCACCGGCGGCACCGTGCCCACATCGATGAGGACCGTGTGGTCCCACGCCCACGGTCCGAGCCTGCGGGTAGAGGTCGCGTAGGTGAAAGTGTCGGCGAGGAGGGAAAAATACTCGGCGAGTCGAAACCGTCGGGAGGCGGACGACGGTGGCTGGATCGCGGCCTCCACCTCGAAGACGAAGGCGGGAGCCTCCGCCCTCTGCGTTTCGGTTAACAAGATTTCGTTGGCGAGAATCTCGCCATCCACCAGGACCGCGGCGCCGTAGCGCTGGTAGTCGAAGAGGACCGGAATGCCGGTAGAGAAGCGCACCGCTCGCGCAATCCGCAGGTCAGGTGTTGTGTCGCGGGAGAAGACCACCGCCCGGCGAAGGCGGATGTCGGTGGCCACCACCGCCAGATCGAGGGACAGGTCGCCGAAGGTGGCGCCGTGCAGTCGCTCGTCCAGCCATCGCTCGAAGGTCTTCCCCGAGCACATCCCGCCCCGAAAGAGGAGGCGGGGTGGGGTGAAGCGGACGAGGCTACGGAAGTCGGTTTCACATGCCCACTGTTCGATCTCTGTGGCCGTGGCGCCGGTGGCATAGAGGGCGGCGACGATGCTCCCTCCGGAGAGACCCACCAGGCGGTGGAAGCCGACACCCAGCTCATCCAGGGCGCGGAGGACGCCCACGTGTGC
>CAZRGD010000238.1:0-3223 GCA_964599505.1 uncultured Nitrospirota bacterium
CCCCATCCCTCACCCCCGGGGGCCGCAGGCACTCTCAAGAAAACACCCCCTTGAAGAAGAAAAAGAAGAAGCTCGCCAAGATCGCCCCGGCCGGCAGGGTGATGAGCCAGGAGACCAGGATGCCGCCGATCACCCGCAAGTCGAGCGCGCCGATGCCGCGCGCCAGCCCGACCCCGAGGACCGCCCCCACCAGGGTATGGGTGGTGGAGACCGGCATGCCGCTGAGCGACGCCACGACGATGGTGGCGGCGGTCGCGAGCTCGGCGGAGAAGCCGCGGGTCGGGGTGAGCTCGGTGATCTTGCGGCCGACGGTCTCGATGATCCGGTAGCCCCACATGGCGAGCCCCGCGAGGATCCCGCCGCCGCCCAGCACCATGACCCAGGTCGGCACCGGCGATGCCTGCGAGACGCTGCCGCTGGCCGCGACGTTGACCACCGCGGCGAGCGGCCCGATGGCATTGGCCACGTCGTTGGAGCCGTGGGCGAAGGCGACGGCACAGGCGGTGCATACCTGGAGGACGGCGAAGATCCGCTCGACGTTGGCGTAGTGGAAGTCGCGATCCGCCTCGGGATCTACTTGGATGCGGCGGATGAAGACGGCCCCCACCAGCGCCGCGGCGGCGCCGATCGCCACCGCCACCGCGAACGCCTGGGGTACGGAGAGATCGAGGTGGAGGTGCTTCAATCCCTTGAAGGTGGTCAGCAGGCCGAGGACCAGGAAGACGGCGAAGATGTAGAAGGGGCCGTAGCGACGTGCCCGAGCGAAGGGATCCTCCTGCTCCAGGATGGTGCGCCGAACCACCGTAAACAGGACGAAGGCGATTCCCCCGGCAACGAGTGGCGAGGTGACCCAGCTCGCCACGATCTGCCCTACCTTCCCCCAGTGGACCGCGTGCGGCCCCAGCCCCACCAGGGCAAATCCCACCACCGCCCCGACGATCGAGTGGGTGGTGGAGACCGGCCAGCCGGCGCGGGTGGCGATGATCAACCAGGTACCAGCGGCCAGGAGCGCGGCGAGCATCCCATAGATGAGGTACTCGGGGTGGGCGGCGACGGAGGAGGTGTCAACGATCCCCTTGCGGATCGTCTGGGTGACGCTGCCGCCGGCCAAGAAGGCACCGGAGAACTCGAAGATCGCCGCCACCACCACCGCCTGGCGGAGGGTGAGGGCGCGGGAGCCCACCGACGTCCCCATGGCATTGGCGACGTCGTTGGCGCCGATCGCCCACGCCATGTAGAAGCCGGCGGCGATGGCGAGGTAGACGAAGGCGGTGGTGTGATCCATGAGGGGAGGGGGCGAAAATCAGGGATCAGAGGAGGGGGCTTGGGGAGGCGATCTTGTGCCCGCGCCTCGGCCTCGAAGGAGGATGGAGGATGGAGGATGGAGGATGCTGCTGGGGTATCCCCTCCGCTATCAGGTTGCCAGGAAGAGGCGCAGGCGGCTGCCGACCTTTTTGGAATAATCCGCGAGGTCGCCGGCGAGCTCGATCATCCGGTACCAGAAGATCACCGAGACCGGATCGATCTCACTCTCGATGGCGAAGAGGATCCGGCTCACCTCGGTCTCCAGCCGGTCCGACTCCTCCTCCTTGTCGGCCAGGGCGTCCACCATGCTCTCCACGCGCGATGCCTCGCGGCCGCGAAAACCCATCTCCAGGAGCTCATCAAGCTCGGCGATCACCCCGGCGGCGGCGTGACACGTCTCCTCGCCGCTCTTCACCAGGGCAAGCATCGGCTCGGCCATCGCCGTAGGTAGGACCATGCGCCGCTCCGCCACCAGTTCCGCGAGGTCCTGGGCGGTGTCGGCGATGTTGTCCTGGAGGTCGAGGATCTCCAGGAGATCGCGACGCGCCACCGGCAGGAAGAACCCCTTGGGAAGATGGGAGCGGAGGGCGTTCTTGATCATGTCCGCCTGGTGCTCCAGGTCGTCGATCTGCGCCCGCTCCGCACCCACGGTGGCGTGGTCACCTTTAGCCACCGCCTCGAAGAGGGGGACGACATGGTCCACACACCCCCGCACCACCTCCATGTGGCGCTGCATGGGACGAAAGGGGGAGCGACCGAAGAGGTCGCCGAGAAGCGAGGTGGGCATGGAGGCTCCGGAAGAGTGGCCATCCTACGGGCGAACGGTCGCACCCTCAACGGCCGGGGATGGGCTCGCTACGCTCGCGGGATTGGGGGGTGAGGGATGAGGGGGTGGTGCCGGCCTACGGCCGGCGATGATCATTTCGTGGGTGGCTTCCACCAGCATATTCATTCGGCCCGCAGGACCGTCCAGCCCTCATCCCTCATCCCCGGAGCGCAACCTTCGCGTCTCTGCGTTCGGCCCACAACCAATCCCTTGTGCGGTTTCGCCACGCAGTCCGTAGAGTGCAAGAATCACCGTCCACCGAGAGGGGATCGATGACTGTTGAAAGCTGAACGCTACCCATTCCCCCGGAGCCCCCATATGGACCTCGATCTCACCGGACGCCGTGCCCTCTGTCTCGCCGCCTCCCGTGGCCTCGGCCACGCCTGCGCCGTCGCCCTGGCGCGCGAGGGGGCGGAGGTGTGCCTCGTCTCGCGCGATGCCGCCCGCCTGAAGCAGGCGGCGGAGGGGGTACAGGAGGCGAGCGGCCGGGCCGCCACCTGGCGCGCCCTCGACCTCACCGACCCGGCGGCGTGTGAGACCGCCTTCGACGCGCTCGCCAAGGAGCAATACGACATCGTGGTGACCTCGTGCGGCGGTCCGCCCACCGGTCCCATCGCCGGGTTTGACCGTGGAGCCTGGGAGGAGGCATTTCGCAGCCAGCTCCTCTCCGCGGCAATCGCCTGTCGCCACCTCGTCCCTCCGATGGCGCGGCGCGGCTGGGGGCGGGTGGCGATGATCGGCTCGATCACCATGCGCATGCCGATGGAGGGGTTCGCCCTCTCCAATGCGATCCGACCGGGTCTCGCGGGCCTCGCCAAGACCCTCACCCAGGAATACGCCGGCCGCGGGGTCACCGCCAACGTGGTCTGTCCCGGCTTCACCGCGACCGGGAGACTGAACGAGGCGGCGGCGCGCCTGGCGGCGGACCGTGGGGTCTCGGTGGACGAGGTGGTGAACGGCTGGACCCATGAGATTCCGGCAGCGCGCCTTGGGCGTCCCGATGAGATCGGCGCGCTGGTGGCCTATCTCTGTTCTGAACGTGCCGCCTTTATTTCCGGCCAATCGATCCTCATTGATGGTGGCCAGTGCCCC
>CAZRGD010000238.1:3323-4639 GCA_964599505.1 uncultured Nitrospirota bacterium
GCAATATCGCAACCACCACCGATCCGGCGCCGCTTAGGAAGGCGACAAGGGCACCCGTTGAGGGTCACCACGTTCACACCGGAAGCACTCTCCTTGGAGGATCGGTGTTTGTTTCGAATTATGTATTGCGTCGACGCTTGTCGGTTTCTATACTTCGCGAGAACTTCATTTTTCAATCTCTGAGAGGAGAAGAACATGGCACGACCGCGTAACCTTGGAATCGCTGATTTACCTCTGACTACCCGCTTCAAGAGGAAGCCACGGACCCCGAATCTGAAGGCAATCCGTGACAAGGCGAAGATCACCATCGCTTACTACGATGCAGAGAACTACGGCATCACCATCAAGCGGGGCGTCACCATCGTGAAGAAGGCGAAGATGCCGATCGCCAAGCTCGATATGGAGGCGGCCGAGAAGGCGATCCGCACCGAGGTCTCCCGCGGCACCTTTGACGATGACCTGATCGACGGCTATCAGCGCATCATGGCGTCGCGCAAGCGCAAGAAGAACAAGTGAGTTAGAACGCCATAGAAGCCAAAAGGGCCCCCGTGGATCTCCACAGGGGCCCTTTTTATTGCCATTACCGGTCACGGAGCGTGCGTCTTACTCCTCTGCCACCAGCGCCTTCACCGCCGCCACGAAGTTCGCGGGCGGACCAAAATCGCGGTAGCGAAGTTTTCCCTTCTTGTCGATCACCATCACCTGGGGAATGCCGTAGATCCCGTAGGCACGGGCAAAGGTGCCCTGCTGATCGAGGAGAATGTCGAATTTCAGGTGGTGGGCGGCGCGCGCCCGCGCCACCTGCTTGGGCTTCTCCTGCATGTTCACCCCGAAGAGGCGGACCGGGAGATCGGCGAGCTGCTCGTGGAGCTGGTTCACCAGCGGCATCTCCTTTTGGCACGATGGGCACCACGACGCCCAGGCAAACAGGACGACTACCTCCTTGCCGCGGCTGTCGGCCAGGTGGTACGCAACACCCTGGTCGGTGGGGAGGGTGAAATCGGGCGCCGAGGTCGCCCCATGGGCGGCCGCTACCCCAAAGGGGAGGGAGAGGAGGAGGGTGAACAGGCACAGGAGAGGTCTTTTCATGATTGTTCCTTGGTAGACGTAGGCGCGTGGGTGGTCAAGTTAGGGCACGCTACGCGCGCCCCGCGGGATGGGGGGGAGGAAGGTGAGGAAGGGAGGAAGGGGCTGGCCGCACGGCCGGCCACAGCCTTTCTCGGCGGGCTGCCGTCGTCATTTCTGCCGGCTCGCAGGGCCGTCCGGCACCACCCCCTCATCCCTCACCCCCCATCCCCCAATCCTGCGAGCGAAGC
>CAZRGD010000239.1:0-4624 GCA_964599505.1 uncultured Nitrospirota bacterium
CAAAGGCACGAAGGCAGGAGGGCGCAAAGGGGAGGAGTTCGGTGGGGACGGCGTCCAACGCGGTGTAACGGGGGTTGGGTGCCGAGTGGGGTCTCAACGCAGAGCCGCAGAGACGCAGATGTCTGGTGCGAGACCTCTGCGGCCTCGGCGACCTCTGTGGTGAATCTTCCCTTCGTGCTCTCCGTGGCCCTCGTGGATTTTCCCCGCCCGGCCGAGCCGACGATGATGGGGCATTGCAACTGGTTTTGATCGTGGTAGAATTCTGCCATGGCTACCACCCTTGATTCTGGTGGACGGATTGTCATCCCGAAGGCGGTGCGTGATGCCGCCAACATCCGGCCGGGTACCCCGTTGCAGGTCCGCTGGACCAACGGCCGTATCGAGATCGCGCCGTCGCCCGTGGAGATCGAGATCGTGGAACGCGATGGGGTCGCCGTGGCGAAATCGGTGGAGCCGGTGCCGGTGATGGCCGCCGACATCGTCGAGGATGTCCGCGACGACCTCCTCCACGAGCGGAGCGGTGGGTGAGCGTCGCCTTCGACACGAACGTGATCGTTGCCGCGCTGCTCTCCTGGCACGAGCACCACACCGCCGCCCTGCCGGTAGTCCAGCAGGCGCTGGCCAGCAAGCGGCCCACGATCCTGCCGCTCCCCGCGCTGGTGGAGGGCTACGCGGTGATGACGCGCCTTCCCCCACCCTGGCGGCTGCGGCCGGTCGACGCCCACCGGCTGCTCAGGGAGAGCTTCCGCGCCCGCGCGGTGGTCGTGGGGCTCGACGGAGAGGAGGGGTGGTCGCTGCTGGATGCCGCACTGGGTGGCGGCGTCGCGGGTGGGGCCACCCACGACGCCCACATCGCCGCCTGTGCGCGCAAGGGCGGCGCGACCACGCTGGCGACCTTCAACCGGCGCCACTTCGAATCCCTCGACCTGGGGCAGATCACCCTCCTCGTCCCCCACGACTGACCCGGATTTTCGCCCCTCGGGGAGCGCCCTCGGGCGACGCGAGAGGGTACGGTCTACGCCCAAGATCACCCCGCGCCCCCTCCCGCTCCGTCAGTATCCCGCGCTCCCCGAGGGGCGCAAAATCAAAGCCGCATCGGCATAAGGACGCAGCGGTAGTCGGAGCTCTCGCCCTCGGAGAAGAGGCTCGGGCTGGCACCGTCGTTCATCTCCACCCGCACCGCCTCCGTCTCCATGCCGCCGAGGATGTCGAGGAGGTATTTGGCGTTGAAGGCGATGCACACCCCGTCACCCTCGAGCTTCGCCTCCATCTCCTCACGGGCGTCGCCGAGCTCCGGGTTGTGGGCGACGATCACCAGACCCTCGGCGGAGACCTCCACCTCCACCTGGTTGGTCTTGTCGTTGGCGAGGATCGCCACCCGCCGGCACGCCTGAGCGAGGCCATCCCGGTCCACCACCACCAGGTTCTTGCAGGTGGTGGGGATCGCACGCTGGTACTCCGGGTAGCGCCCCTCGATGAGGCGGGTAATGAGGGTGAGGTCGCCGCGACGAAGCACCGCGTGCTTGCCGGCGAAGGTGAGGGTGATCTCCCCGTCCCCCTCCTCCACCAGGCGGCGGATCTCCCCGACCGCCTTGCGCGGCACGATCTCCCGGAAGGAGGCGGCCGCCGGGACCGCAAGCCGCCGGCACGCCAGCCGGTGGCCGTCGGTGGCGACGACCTCCAGGTGGCCCTCGCCGTCGTGGGCGAAGAGGACGCCGCCGAGGGTCTGGCGGGTGATGTCGGTGGACATGGCAAAGGCGGTCTGGGCGAGGACGGAGGCGAGGAGTGAGGAGGCGAGGGTCAGCCCCTCGCCCTCGGGAATTTCCGGGAGAGCGGGGAACTCCGAGGGCTCCATCCCGAGAAGGTTGGCGGTGGTGCGCCCGGAGCGCAGCTTCAGACGCCCCTCCTCCATCGCCGCCTCCACCTCCACCCCCTCCGGGAGGGACTTCACCACCTCGTACAGCTTGCGGGCGGCGACACAGACGCGACCCGGCTCTGCCACCTTTGCGAGGGCACGGTCACGGACGCCGATTTCCAGGTTCGTCGCCACCACCTCGACAGCCCCATCCACTGCCTGCACGAGGCAGTTGGCGAGGATCGGCATGGCGGTACGGGTCCCGACAATCCCCTGGATCCGCTGCAGGGGGGCGAGAAAAGCGGCTCGTTCGATGGAAAATCGCATGGTTCACCTCCATTCCCGCGCGTGCGTGGCGGGTCGATGAACTTGGCCCGCACGCGCGCCAGCGTCAACCGGGTGCGGACTCGAGCTTGCGGCGCAGGTTCCGCAGGGTCTGGGCGAGGCTCGGGTCCTGCTCCTTGAGATCGCCGATCTTGCGGCACCCGTGGAGCACGGTGGTGTGGTCGCGACCCCCGAAGAGTCGGCCGATCTCCGGCAGAGAGTGGCTAGTGAGGGTACGGCACAGGTACATCGCCACCTGCCTCGGCTTGCTGATGGCGGCGGTGCGGCGTTTCGACTTGAGGTCGGCGACCCGCACCCCGTAGTGGTCCGCCACCACCTGTTGGATCCGCTCCGTCGACACCTCGCGCTGCTCCTCGTAGAGGAGGTCGCGGAGGAGCTCCTCGGCACGGGCGAGATCCAGCGGCTGGCCGGTGAGGGAGGTGTAGGCGACGAGCTTGATGAGGCACCCCTCGAGCTTGCGAATCGACGACTGAACCCGCGAGGCGATGAGCAGGGCCACCTCCTCCGGCAGGGCGATTCCCTCGCGCAGCGCCTTGCGCTTGAGGATCGCCAGACGGGTCTCCAGACACGGCGGCTGAACATCGCCGATCAGCCCCCACTCGAAGCGGGTCTTCAACCGATCCTCGAGGTGGTCGATCTCCTTCGGCGAGCAGTCGGCGGTGAGGACGATCTGCTTGTGCGCCGCGTGCAGGGTGTTGAAAGTGTGGAAGAACTCCTTCTGAGTCTGCTCCTTGCCGGCGATGAACTGGATGTCGTCGATCAGCAGGACATCGACCCGCCGGTAGCGGTCGTGAAAGGCGTCCCAGCGGTGGCGGCGGGTCGAGTCGACCAAGTCGTTGACGAACTGCTCGGCGGTGAGGAAGCAGATCAGCCGCCGCGGGTTCTCCTGCCACGCCCGGTGGGCGATGGCGTTCAACAGGTGGGTCTTGCCGAGCCCCGAGCCGCCATAGATGAAGAAGGGGTTGTAGGCCTCCCCCGGCTTGGTCGCCACCGCCTCGGCGGCGGCGTGGACGAAGCGGTTGCTCGGCCCGACCACGAAGTCATCGAAGGTCATCCGTGGGTGGAACGGCGGCGCCTCCACCTCCGCCACCGGCGGTGCAGACCGGCACACCGGCCGCGGCCGCTCGACCGGTGTCGGCTCGCGGTCACGCACCCCGAGCTCGACGCGTACCCGGCCACTGGAGAGTCGACTGACGACATCGATAATCCGTCCGAGATAATTTTCCTCGATCCACTCCTTGGCAAAGGTATCGGGTGCATCCAGGACCACCACCTCCGCCCCCTCATCACGCAGCTCAAGGGACTCAATCCACTTGGTGTAGTTGTGGTGGGAAAGCTCCTCGGAAAGGAGCTCAAGAGAGCGCTCCCAGACGCATGTATCTGCTGGCGGCTGATGAGAGAAGTTGGAAGTCGGCGAGGTCACGAAACGATTCCCTTCACGGTCCAACAAGGGCAACTCGTTTGCACTAATATGAAAGCCATTTCGAACCATTAAAAACGTCAATAACAACGCTCGTTTTTTCTTTTTTTCACCCCTGGTTCAACCAAGACCAGACGCCACTCCAAACTTTCAATTTTGTCGTAACTAACTGATAAACAAGAAAATCCCCCTTCACCAACCCCCGGTCACCCCGCCTCCACGCCGGTCGGACGGTTATAGCAAAGCGGCCAACGGCGGGCAAGGGATCGCAACTCATTGAAAGAACGTGGAAACGTCTTTTTGCCCTGCAAGTTTTGAACGACGATTCAACAATCGGTCACCCTCCGCATGTGGATAAATCCGGGAAAACCCTTGAATATCAACGAGAAGTTGTGTGAGGAGTTGGACGGCCGGTGCGACCGGCGGTGATCTCGGGGGAGTGGGTGGATTTCTCTCCACCCAGACGTTCCGGACTTAAGCGCTTAATTTTCAATAGGATGGTCTCTCTTTCAACAACTTCCACAGCCCAGAAGGTAGGAGATGATCTTTTAAATTTATACTCATTCCACTACTACCACTGCCCCCGCCTCATCCCGCCGTTCCCGTCGTTTGACACCACAACGCGTCCCCCCTAGAATCCGCCGCTCGTTTCTCCGGGGAACTACCCAATGTCTCTCACCTATCAGCCGAACCGTCGCAAGCGTAAGGTCACCCATGGGTTTCGTGCCCGGATGGCCACACCCGGGGGACGCAAGGTGCTCAAGCGCCGGCGTGCCAAGGGTCGCAAGCGCTTGACGGTGTAGGGACGGGCTTCCCGACGGATCGCGGCGGTGCAGGTGGCCGGGTCGGGTGCGCCGGTGGGAGCGGGTCGCCGGACGTCGCACCTTCCGTCGGTCAGCCGTTTGGAACCTCTAGGAGCCTGTCGGACTTATGCACGATCTACTACGGGAAAGCGGATCTCGGCCCGGATCGCGCCCCGTTCTTCGTTGCATAGGCCCACTATG
>CAZRGD010000240.1:0-4615 GCA_964599505.1 uncultured Nitrospirota bacterium
CTGCGCACCGGCGGCAAGCCGCTCACCCGCCGGCCGGTGGTCGTGGGGCTCTAGGGCGTCGCCGCCCCCCCGGTCGGGGACGAAGGCGTTGGGATCGATGCTCACCGTCGGCGCCGGCGCCTCGAAGCTCCCCGATGCCGAGGCGGTGACCGGGAGGAGCAGGGCCGCGAGAAGCGGCGCCGCCCATAGCAAGGTGGTCGTACCGGTCACAGGGTCACCACCTGATACCCCTCGCGGATCAGCCCCACGAGGCTCGGGTGGCCCTGGTACTCGTCCACCAGCGGCAGCCCCGACGCCTCCACCGCCTCCTTCACCCCGAAGGCACCGGAACAATAGTCACACACCCCGGAGATGAGACCGGCGTCGCGCACCTGCTGGTAGAGGGCGGCGTAGGGAAACTCGGGATCCTCGAAGCGCGCCAACCAGAGGGTACCGGCACCGTCGAGGACCACCTGGACCTCGCCCCCTGCCTCGTGCACCTCCTGGGCATAGAGCAGCGCGTGGACCGCACGGCCAAGGGACTCTCCCCGCTCGGTCCCCTCCTGCAAGATGATCGCCACCTTCATGATTTGACCTCCGAGCTCGAGTTTCCCCTCCATCACGGGGCTTCACTGCAACCACCATGCCGCCCTTGCCGCGACTCCGCGAGAAGCCCGTCTTTCTATTTTGCGACAAACGGTTACACTGATTGTCGCAACAAAATTATGAGCGTCAATCGAGATATAGGGAACAAATCGGTCCACCCATCCGTAGTACCTCTCGTCTGTCGCGACACGGGCTCGTCGTGAAGGACCAGGGGTAAGGACCAGGGGTCTAGTTACACAGCGGGGCAAGTAATACAAACGTGCTATCCTTATTTTTTGCGCCACCCCGTCGGCCCCCACCCCCATGAGCGACTCCTGGCTCCCTCGCGCCGACAGTGAAACCTTACGCCTCCGCCTCGCCGAGGCGGAGGCGGCTGCGACAGAGGCCCCCGTCTCCCTCACCGCCGGCGAGGCACGGCGCATCGCCCAGCTCCTCGCCACCACCCTGGACGGCTACATCCTCGCCGACGACCAGGGACGGATCCTCGAAGTCAACGCCGCCTACTGCCGGATGATTGGCTACCCGCGTGAGGTGCTGTTGCGGATGAACATCCACGACGTGGAGGCCGCCCTGTCGCCGGAGGAGATCGAGGTGCGCATCGCCGAGATGGTCGCCGCCGGGAGCGGACACTTCGAGACCCGCCACCAGCGCGCCGACGGCTCGGAGATCGACCTCGATGTAAGCATCACCCTCTTCTTCGACGAGGAGGTGCCGCTGATCGCCGCCTTCGTCCGCGACATCACCGAACAGCACCGATCACAGGCAGCGCTGGCGGCGTCGGAGATGCGCTACCACCGGCTGATGCAGTCGGCGAATGACGCGATCTTCCTCGCCGATACGGAGAGCGGGCTGCTGCTGGACGCCAACGATCGCGCCGTGGCCCTGGTGGGACGATCGCGCGAGGAGCTGATCGGGCAACCGCAGACGATCCTCCACCCACCCGAGGGGTGTGAGCGATACCGCGACACCTTCCGCCGCCACGCCGCCACCGGACGGGTGATTGGCAGCCCCACCCACGTCCTCCACCGGGACGGCCGCCACATCCCGGTGGAGATCAGCGCAGCTACCATCGACCTCCCAGAAGGGAGGATCGTCCAGGGAATCTTCCGTGACCTCACCCCGAGGCTGCGGGCGGAGGCGGTGGAGCGCCGCCTCAACCGCGCCCTGCGCACCTACAGCGCCTGCAACCACGCCCTGGTCCACGCCACCGACGAGGCCACCTTCCTCGACGAGATCTGCCACATCTTGGTGACGGATGGCGGCTACCGGATGGCGTGGATCGGGATGGCGAGCGACAACGCCGAGCGGCGGGTGGCGCCGGTGGCCCGTGCCGGCATGGGGGACGACTACCTCGACACGGTGACCCTCTCGTGGGGGGACAATGAGCTCGGCCAGGGGCCCATGGGGCGGGCGATCCGCACCGGCGAGACGTGTGTCGCCCAGGATCTGGCGTCGGAGGCGGGTTTCGAGCCGTGGCGTGAAGCGGCGGATGCGAGCGGCTTCCGCGCCACCATCGCTCTGCCCCTGCGCGACGAAGGGGGGGGCACCTTCGGCGGGCTCGTGGTCTACGCCGAGACCACCGACCATTTCGACCCTGCCGAGGTCGACCTGCTCACCGACCTCGCCGACGACCTCGCCTACGGGATCACCACCCTGCGCGCCCGCGCCGCCCACCAGCGCGATGCCGAGCGGCTACGCAAGCTCTCGGCGGCGGTGGAGCAGAGCCCGTCGGTAGTCCTGATCACCGACCTAAGCGGCGCGATCGAGTACGTCAACCCGAAGTTCACCGCGGTGAGCGGTTACACCCCCGAGGAGGTGGTGGGCAAGAACCCGCGCATCCTCAAGTCGGGGGAGACCCCCGCGGAGGCGTACTGGAACCTGTGGCACCAGATCACCACCGGCCACGAGTGGCGCGGCGAGTTCCACAACCGGCACAAGAACGGCGAGCTCTACTGGGAGGCGGCCTCCATCTCGCCGATCCGCGACGCCACCGGCGCCATCACCCACTTCGTGGCGGTGAAGGAGGACATCACCGCCCGCAAGCAGGCCGAGGAGGAGCGCCGCCAACTCGAGCTGCGGCTCCGCCAGGCGCAGAAGATGGAGACCATCGGCACCCTCGCCGGCGGCATCGCCCACGACTTCAACAACCTGCTGCAGGGGATTCTCGGCTACGCCGACCTCGGGATGGAGGACACCGAGGAGGGGAGCCGCGCGCGGCGCGACATGGAGCGGATTCTCACCGCCGGTCACCGGGCCAAGGAGTTGGTACGCCAGATCCTCACCTTTAGCCGCCAGAAGGAGGGACAACGGCAACCGGTACAGCTCCACCCGATCATCAAGGAGGCAATCAAGCTCGTGCGTGCCTCGATTCCCGCCGCCGTCGAGATCCGTGAAAACATCTCAACCACCTGCCCGCCAGTCTTCGCCGACCTCACCCAGATCCACCAGGTGGTGATGAACCTCGCCACCAACGCCTGCCACGCCATGCGCGAGAATGGCGGCACCCTGGTGGTGGGGCTGGCGATGGTGGAGGTGGAGGCGCTGATCGCCGCCCACCACCCGGGGCTGAGGCCGGGCCGCCACGTCCGCCTCACGGTCTCCGACACCGGCCACGGCATGACCGCACAGACCGTGGCGCGGATCTTCGACCCCTTCTTCACCACCAAGGGGGTGGACGAGGGGACCGGCCTCGGCCTCTCCGTCGTCCACGGCATCGTCACCACCCACGACGGCGCCATCTTGGTGGAGAGCGAGCCGGGACACGGCACCACCTTCGATGTCTACTTTCCTGCCATCGATCTGACCCAGACCCAGGAGACGACGGAGGCCCCGGCGGCGATCCCCGGCCACGAGCGAATCCTCTACGTCGACGACGACGACGAGATCTCCGCCCTCACCCACGAGATGCTTTCCCGCCTCGGCTACCAGGTAACCCGCTGCAATGACGCGATCACCGCCCTGGCCACCTTCCGCGGTCGACCCAACGAGTTCGACCTACTCCTCGCCGACAAGTCGATGGGGCGGATGGACGGGATCCACCTCATCGGCGAGTGCCACGTCATTCGCCCCGACCTAGCCACCATTCTGATGACCGGTTTCAGCGACAAAGGCGTCACCAAACTGTTGGAAGAACGCGCCATCTCGGCAGTGATCCAGAAGCCGGTCCTCATCCGCGAGCTCAGCGGAGAGCTCCGAAAAGTATTGGATGGACCTCCCACCGAGCCCCATGGAGCCCCTGACAATGGCACGCATCCTGATCATTGATGACGACGACCAGAGCCTGGCGTTCTTCGAAGAGGTCCTCCTCCGTGAAGGGCACGAGGTGATCACCGCCCACAACGGCGTGGAGGCGGAGCAACGCTTCCGCGATGACGGCGCTGACGTGGTGGTGGCCGATATTCTCATGCCCGAGCGCGACGGCATCGAGACAATCATCGGCCTGCGCCAACAAGACCCGAAAATCAAGATCATCGCCGTCTCCGGCGGCGGCCGTCTCGGGGCGTCGAGCTACCTGGAGACCGCCGCCCTCCTCGGCGCCTGCCGCACCTTCACCAAGCCGGTGGACCGCCACGACCTGGTGGAGGCAGTGGACGAACTCATCGCGGCGTAGCGCGGCCGGCGGACTGGGCTCGCCCACCGGCCCGCCGCTCAGACGGCGGTGCGAAGCACTCGGCAGTCAGTTCTCAGCGGAGGACCGTCTGCATCCCCATCCACGACGGCCTTCGAGGCGCGACAACAGAGGGTGGAAGATCGCTGGCAGCGGGTTTCACCATGAAGAGCATGAAGGCCATGAAGGGGAATGGGAGTGGGATGGTGTTGCAGGTGTCGCTGGCAGCCGAGGCGCGAACCGTGCGCGGCATGGAAGGCGCATGACTCACCGCGAAGACCGTATGGCGCGGGACGCGCCACGCGGTCTTCTGGAGGGCGTCAGCCCTCCAGCCACGGGGGATGAAGCCGGCCGGGCATGCACCGGCCGGCGAGGGGGGCGCGTGGCGTCCCCCTCCATATCAGACGCAAAGAGCGCAAAGGG
>CAZRGD010000241.1:0-4605 GCA_964599505.1 uncultured Nitrospirota bacterium
GCCCGCCCTACGGACGGTCCCATCTCGGCCTGCATTGCTATTTCCGCTGATCCTCGCTCCCACAAGGGTCCGTCATTTCTGCTGATCCTCTCTGTGCGAGGCCCCCAACCGACGCGGTCCCTGATTGAGCAGTGAAGGGGGCGGCGGGTAGACTGCAGGGCTCGTCCCTGTTCGGCTCCCCCGGAGGTACCGCCATGCTCGATGCCCTGGTGCTGGTGATCGGCGCCATCCTGGTCAACAACTTCGTTCTCGCCCGCTTCCTCGGAATCTGCCCCTTCCTCGGGGTCTCCCAGAAGGTCGAGACGTCGCTCGGGATGTCCGCCGCGGTGACCTTCGTCATGACCATGGCGGCAATCGCTACCTGGCTCGTCTACCGGATGATCCTGGTGCCGTTGCACATCGAGTACCTGAAGACCATCGCCTTCATCCTGGTGATCGCCTCGCTGGTGCAGTTCGTGGAGATGGTCCTGAAGAAGACCAGCGAGGCGCTCTACGAGACCCTGGGGATCTATCTGCCGCTGATCACCACCAACTGCGCCATCCTCGGCGTCGCGCTGCTGTCGTTGCAGCAGCAGGACAGCTTCATCGAGGCGGCGATCTTCGGCTTCGCCGCGTCGGTAGGCTTCGCCCTGGCGCTGCTCCTCTTTGCCGGCCTGCGCGAGCGGATCGTCCTGTCGAAGGTGCCGGAGGCGTTTCAGGGCAACGCCATCAAGCTGGTGACCGCCGGCCTCCTGTCGCTGAGCTTCATGGGGTTCGCCGGGATCGACAAGGGGATCGCGCGGGTCTTCGGCGGCTAAGGACCCGAAAATAGCGGAGTTATTTTCATCTGTCCTAAGCCCACCCCTCCATTTGTACCGATGAGGAGAACGACATGATCGAGGCAGTCCAGGCAGTTGCGGGTCTCGGCGGGATGGCGCTCGCCGCCAGCTTTGGCCTCGGAGTGGCGGCGCGGAAGTTCTATGTCCCGGTCGACCCGAAGGTCGACGAGATCGACGACGCCCTCCCGCACGCCAACTGTGGCGCCTGCGGCTTCCCCGGCTGCCGCCCCTACGCCACCGCGGTGGCCAAGGGCGACGCGGAGACCGACGGCTGCCCCGTTGGCGGCGCGGCCACCGCGGTGGAGGTGGCGAAGATCATGGGGATGGAGGCGGTGGAAGGCGCCACCGACCCCCTGGTGGCGATGGTCTACTGTGCCGGCGGCACCCACAACGCCTCGGACAAGATGGTCTACGAGGGGCCCCACGACTGCCGCACCCTGGCGCTCATCGGCGGTGGCCAGAAGGACTGCGCCTTCGCCTGCATCGGCCTCGGCACCTGCACCGTCGAGTGCCCCTTCGACGCCATCCACATGAACGCCTTCTTGCTCCCGGAGGTGGACTACACCCGCTGCACCGGTTGCCGCATCTGCGCCGAGGTCTGCCCGAAGAACGTCATCGACATGGTGCCGATCACCCAGGACGTCCACATCGCCTGCTCCTCCCACGACAAGGGCAAGGCCACCAAGTCGGTCTGCCTGGTCGGCTGTATCGCCTGCAACAAGTGCGTCAAGGTGTGTCCGGTGGACGCCATCGCGATCAACGGCGACCTGGCGGAGATCGACTACACCCAGTGCGACAACTGCGGCGAGTGCATCCAGGTATGTCCCACCGACATCATCGTGAATTACAGCCACAAGCGGAAGCAGGCCGCCGAGCTGGCGGCCCTCGCCGCGGCATAGGCGGGTCCCCTCGACGGGTACGGGGGGTGCGGCGAGGGGGGCGTATGGCTATATTGGGGTTTGTGAACGGGCATACTCATCGATGTCACGGTGTCGAGGGTCGTGCGGGCCGACGCGACTACCTGATCCTCTTCTGGACCCGGGTCGCCGACGCCGAGCGACGGTGGCGTCCGCCCCTGTCGCTGGTCGCCCTGGCGCCGCGCCGGACCCTCTCCGGCCTCTACCTCTCCGCCGCTCCCTCCGTCGGTCAGGCGGCGTATCGCTGCCGCGTGGTGCCGGGGGTGGTGCGCCACGACAAGCGGTTGGCGATCCTTCTCGGCGCCTCCCTCTCCTCCGGCGCCACCGACGTGCACGTCGGGGTGGCGCCGCAACGGCACGGGGTCGGACAATTCGAGATCAGCGTCACCAGCGGCCGGCAACGGTGCCTGGAGGTGGACGGACGCCTCCACGCCCTGCCGTCGCGTCTCTCCGTGCCGGTCAACTTCGTCCAGTGGAAGCCGTCGGGCACCCTCGTCACTCTGCCCGAGTGTGCCCAAGAGGTGGCCCTCGGACGGCCCCATGTACAGGCGCGGCCGCTGAAGGCTGACCTCCCCTTCGGCAGCCCCTTCGTGGTCCTCGGGTGGGGATCGAGCCGGGTCATGGACGAGGAGGAGGGGAGACTCCCCGCCTCCATGCGTGTCTCCATCGAGGGCATCCGTCGGGTCACCGACGCGACCCCGGCGTGCCGGGTGCGTTGATGCGGCGCCTCCTGCTCCTCTGTCTGGTGGTGACGGTGGCGGCCTGTGTCGCCAACCGCGTCCACTACGTCGCCCTCGACCATCCCACCTACGCCACCGAGGCAATCGTCGACGCTCCGCGGGCGCGGGTGTGGGCGGCGGTCAAGGCGGTGATGGCGAGCCGCCCCCTGGCGGTGGTGGATGAGGCGGCGACCACCCTCACCACCGAGTGGAGCTTCGGCAAGAGCGACACCACCCGCGAGGTGGTTCAGCTCGGCGACGAGGTGGAGAACCGACCGGTGGAGACCCGCGAGCGGATCACCGTGGCCCTCGCCTCGGTCGGCGTCGGCACCCGCATCGCCATCCACCGCGAGGTCCTGGAGAACCGCCGCTACACCGAAGGGATCCGTCGCTACTACGCCGCCGACCACTACGTCGACTCGCCCTCCTCCACGGCGGTGGAACACCGCCTCCTGGCAGAGATCCAACGGCGGCTGTGAAAGCTTTCAGCCGACCGCGCTCGGACGGGATGACGGCGTCGGTCTTGCTCCTTAGGACGCGGGCGGTGGGCTGATCGCTGAAAGCTGAGCGCTCGCTTACGCGAGCACCGCATTCAGCGCCGCGGCGAGGGTATCGGTGAGACGGTCGATCTCCGTCGTGCCGATGGTGAGCGGCGGCATGAGGACGATCACGTCGCCCAGCGGCCGCAGGTAGACGCCGTGGGCGATCGCCTCCTGGCACACCTGCCAGCCGCGCCGCTCGGTCCACGGGTACGAGGCGCGCGTCGCCTTGTCCGCCACCACCTCCACCCCGACCATCAGGCCGCGGCGCCGCACCTCGCCGACGTGGGGATGGGCGGCGATCGCCTCCAGGTTGCGGCCGAGGTGGTCGGCCCGCTCGGCCACCCCGGCGAGGGTGCCGCCGTCGCGCAGGAGCAGCGCCAGGCTGGCGGAGGCGGCGGCGCACGCCAGGGCATTGCCGGTATAGGTGTGGCCGTGGAAAAAGGTCTTGAGCTCGGCGTAGTCGCCGAGGAAGGCCTCGAAGATCCGCTCCGTCGTCAGGGTCGCGGCCAGCGGCAGGGTGCCGCCGGTGAGCCCCTTGGCGAGGCACAGGAGGTCCGGCACCACCCCCTCCTGGTCGCTGGCCAAGAGCGTCCCGGTGCGGCCAAGCCCCACCGCGACCTCGTCGCAGATGAGCAGCAGGTCGAGCTCGTCGCACAGCTCCCGCAGCCGCCGCAGGTACCCCGGCGGCTGAGAGATCATCCCTGCCGCCCCCTGCATCAGGGGCTCGACGATCACTGCGGCGATCTCCTCTTGGTGGGCGCGGGCCAGGGAGGCGAGGTCGTCGAAACACTCCATGGCACAGGTCGCCGGCTCCTCTCCCACCGGGCAGCGGTAGCAGTAGGGCGACGGGGCGTGGAAGGCGTCGAACAGGAGCGGCCCGAAGATCTTGTGGAAGAGCTCGATCCCCCCCACCGACACCGACCCGATGGTGTCCCCGTGGTAGGCATTGGTGAGACAGAGGAAGCGCTTGCGGTCCCGGTGTTGGCCCCCCGCCTCCTGCTGCCAGAACTGGAAGGCGATCTTCAGGGCCACCTCCACCGCGGTGGAGCCGGAGTCGGAGTAGAAGCAGCGGGTCAGCGGTGCCGGCGCCGCCGCCACCAGCTCCCCGGCGAAGCGCGCCGCCGCCTCCGAGCCGAGGCCGAGGAGGGTCGAGTGGGCGACCTTGTCGAGCTGCGCCCGGATCGCCGCGTCGATCTCCGGGGCGTGGTGGCCGTGGAGGTTGCACCACAGAGCACCCGTACCGTCGAGGTACTCGCGCCCCTCGATGTCCACCAGGGTGGCGCCGTGGGCCCGCTCGATGATGATCGGCGCGGCCCCGATCCACTCGCGCATCTGGGTAAAGGGGTGCCAGAGGCAGTCGCGTTCAGCGGCATAGAGGGCGGCCTTGTCCATGGGGGCTCGTTCGGTAGGCGAAGGGAAGAGGCCGCGACCGCGGCCCATTCGCCCGGAAAGAGGGTCGGGGTATCGTGCCTAGCGCCGACGAAGTCCGTAAGATGGCCGGCGCTGCGCACGGTGTGTGCGAGGGGAGTTGATGAGACGCTACGGTGATCGCAGAGGACGGCGCAAGGGGATCTGGATACTCCTGGTGGCCGCGGTTGCGGCCCTTGCC
>CAZRGD010000242.1:0-4598 GCA_964599505.1 uncultured Nitrospirota bacterium
CCCTGCCCGACCGGGGCTACGGTGTCCAGCAAAAAAGATATGGGACCGGGTAAGCTCCCGGTGGGAGGGGGGGACGGGTTTCCTCTCCCTCGTGCACGATCACCGAAGTTCGACAGGCTCCTAGTCACGCCGTTTCGTGTCACCGGGTGTAAGGATGAAGTTTCTTCCTTCGTCCTCGTTGACCTGTTGTAGAAACTCACACTGCAAACAACTCATCAATTTTTTGGCAAACGTACCCTGCTGTTTCCCTTTGCAGAGGGTCCCGGCGACCGCCCAGCAAAAGCGGCCGGCCCTCTGGCCATGGTTGGCGCCGTCGAAGTTGGAAGGTAGTGCGGCAGGGCAGATGCCCAACTGTTCGGCATTCTTGCCGCCCGGTTCTCTACCGCACTGTTTCATCTCCCAGCAGTTTGCTCGTTTCAACGTTAATTTCTCCAAAAATTGTATCTATATTCCGAAAATAAGATATTGACCTTGCCATACGCAAGAGGTCCAAACGCACTCGCTAATATGTACTTCGGGAAAGGTGTCAATGAAGATGAGGGATGAGGTAATGAACAGAGATTAATACCGTTGATTGCCATCAATTGTCTACCCTCTCTTCCTCTGTCACCCCACGGGTCGGTGTCGCCGACGGTCGATGGGGTGACCGGATTCCCGGACATCTGGGGTGAGACGGCGCCAGCCGTGCGCGTAGGGGGTGGCGGGTATTCCCTGTAATGATAGGGGGTTGGGCTGATGAAAGTGGGTGGCACACGACCTGCTAGGAAGGGGGCAAAGGTCAACCGTCATGGGTCGTCATCTCTTCCTCCTCGTCTTTGCCTCCCTGCTCCTCGCCGGACCCGCGGCCGCTCAGGTCCGCACCGCCTCGCTCCCCCCCACGACGGCGGTGCAGACTGAGCGGTCGCGATTGGGCGATAGCTCGGCAGCGGAGGCGTTGCGTCGTGCCCTGAAGAGCGACCTGGTTGACGCCGGCCTTGCCGGTGCCTGCCGCCATTACCGCCTGCCCACCGCGTGGGCGCGCCTCGCCGGGGTTGCGACCGCTTCCCCGGTGGCCGCTCGCCGCTTCTCCTATCACCTCACGGCCGATCTCTTCGACCTCTCGGTTGGGATCGATGTCCGCCTCCATCGCGGCTGGGGCGCTCTGGTGAAGGTGGACCTGGACGACCGTCGGGTGGCGGTAGAGGCGGCGGCCAAGCAGCTCCACTACGGCGTCGCCTACGACCAGGACGGCACCGTGCAGGCCCTCCTCCGCCTCCCGTTCTGACCCTGGGAGGCATACCGCGCCTGCCAGTGGGTGTTGGCGGGGCTGTGGTTACCCAAATGAGGTTGGGCGGCCACCCACATGACGTCGTTGCCGTGGGTAGTTTCGGACCATGGGCACCGAAATACCGCAACTTACGCGCGGCACGGTACATGCATGAAGGGTGATAGCTGGGCGGCGTCGTATGCCTCCGGAATCCTCCTCGCCACCACGGGCGCGGGAGACACTTAGGATAAAGAGACCTCTCATGGTTCCCCATCCCCTTTCCTGCGGCAGGTTGTGTTATCACGCCGGCGCGGTGGCGCGGGGTCCGCCGTGCACGTGTGGTGCTCACGGGGCTATGTGTATCCCCGGTGAGAGGCGGCGGTGGTCCTGAGTGGCCCTGTTGCCAGCGCAGCTACCCACCCGTAGGAGGAGATCCACCATGCGAAACCGATTTTTGATTCCCCTCATGGCGCTTGCCGTCACCGTGTGCGGCGCGCTCCCCGCCGCCGCCACCCCCATTTTCTACGCCCAACTCTCCTCGGAGAGCCAGAAGTGCGTCGAGTGCCACCAAGAGACGACCCCGGTCCTCTTCCAGCAATGGGGTGAGAGCCGCCACTACCGTGGCAACGTCGGTTGTTACGAGTGCCACGGGGCGAACACCGACAGCTCCAATGCCCTCGAGCACAACGGCTTCAAGATCCACGTGATCGTCACCCCGAAAGACTGTTCCCGTTGCCACGAACGCCAGTACGCGGAAATGGAGAACAGCCACCACGCGAAGGCCGGCGAGATTCTCGGCTCGTTGGATAACGAGCTCGCCAATGTGGTGGAGGGGAACAAGAAGTTCTTTGGCAAGTCGGCACTGCTGGTGAACGGCTGTCTCCAGTGCCACGGCTCGGAGGTGAAGCTGGTGAAGGGCGAGCCCACCGTGGACACTTGGCCCAATGACGGCATTGGTCGCCTGAACGTGGATGGTTCCCGCGGCTCCTGCAGCTCGTGCCACATGCGCCACACCTTCTCCGTGGCCCAGGCGCGGCAGCCCGAGACGTGCGGCCGGTGTCATCTCGGTCCGGACCACCCGCAGAAGGAGATCTACGAGGCGAGTCGCCACGGGATCCTTTATGCCGCCAACAAGGACAAGATGAACCTGAACAGCTCCAAGTGGGTGGTGGGGGTCGACTATTGGGCCGCACCCACCTGTGCCACCTGCCACATGAGCGCCACCCAGGACATGCCGACCACCCACGACGTCGGGGCGCGGATCTCGTGGAACAACCGGCCGCCGGTCTCGGTCCGTCCGGAGGTCACCGACGCCAAGTTGGGGCTCACCAACAAGTTCAACTGGAAGCAGCGGCGGGCGGCCATGAAGGACGTCTGCCAGGCGTGTCACAACGAGAACTATGTAAACAACTTCTACACGCAGTACGACGGCCTGATTCAGCTCTACAACAAGAAGTTCGGGGCGCCCGGCAAGAAGCTCTACGGCATGCTCAAGACGGGGGGCCTGATCACCGCCCAGCCCTTCGATGAGAAGATCGACTGGACGTGGTTCAAGATCTGGCATCACCAGGGTCGCCGGGCACGCCACGGTGCCTCGATGATGCAGCCCGACTACACCCACTGGCACGGCCTCTTCGAGGTGGCCGAGGCGTTCTATACCGACTTCATCCCCCAGGCGCGCGAGAAGATCGACGCGGGGTTGAAGGCGGGCGGTGCCAAGGCAAAGGCCGCGCGTAAGGCCAATGCGTATCTCACTAAGCTGCTCAACAGCGACAACCACCGCTGGTACATTGGCAAGCTCAGCGCCAAGGAGAAGGCGAAGGACGCCAAGGAGCGCGCGGCGTTCAAGGCACGGTACGGCAAGTAGGCTACTGTGCAGAGCGGGCGTGCCCCCTTGCGGGGGCACGCCCCATGGCCGTGGTTTCACGGGTGGCGACTCCGTCGGGGGGAATGATCATTGCCTCCCCTCCGGTGAGCCCTCGGGCGCGTCGTGGTCGACGATCCGGACGCGGGCGGTGGTGCGGCCACGTTGTGTCTTGGGGGTTTCGACGCCGAAGCGGCGCAGCTTGCCCTGCAGGGTCGTGGGCTTGAGGTCGAGGCGGGCGGCGGCGCCGTCGGGGCCGTAGATCTTGCCGTGGGTTTCGGTCAGGGCGCGCTCGAGGAGTATCCGTACCCCCTGGTCGAAGGTGGGTACAGTCTCGGCCTCGCCTCCCACCGTCAGGGAGGAGCTTGGGAGATGGTTCACCACCAGCTCCTCCGGCGGGCCGATGATGAGGGTGCGTTCGAGGAAGTTTTCCAGCTCGCGCACGTTGCCGGGCCAGCGGTAGCCGCGCAGCCGCTCAATTGCCGCCTCGCCCACCGCCGGCGGCCGCCGGTTGAGACGGCCGGCGATGCGTTTCACCAGGTGGCGCACCAGGGGCGCAAAGTCTTCGCCGCGCTCACGTAGGGGAGGTAGCTGGATGGGGAAGGCGTTGATCCGGTAGTAGAGGTCTTCGCGGAAGCGGCCGTCCGCCACCATCTCCTCCAGGGGGCGGTGGGTGGCGGCGACCACCCGCACGTCGACCGGGATCTCGTCGCCGCCGCCCACCCGACGGATGCGGTGGTCCTGCAGCGCCCGGAGCAGCCGCACCTGCACCGACAAGGGGGCGTCGCCTACCTCGTCGAGGACCAGGGTGCCGCCGTGGGCGCGCTCGAACTGGCCCGGCTTGCGCCGGGTGGCGCCGGTGAAGGCGCCCTTCTCGTGGCCGAAGAGCTCGCTCTCGATGAGCCCCTCGGGGATCGCCCCGAGGTTGACCACCACCAGGGGGCCTCCGGCACGGGGGCTCTGTTCGTGGATGGCGCGCGCCAGCCCCTCCTTGCCGGTACCGGTCTCGCCGCGGATGAGGACCGCGGCATCGGTGGCCGCCACCCGTCGTGTCTCCTCCATCACCCGCCGCATCGCTCTCCCCTCGGCGATGTAGCCGCCGGCGCCGCGCACGACCTGCCGTTTGAGGTCGGCGTTCTCCCGGGAGAGCAGCCGGTTGAGGCGGTGGACCTCCTCCACCATCAGGGAGTTGTGCAGGGCGATCGCCACCAGCCGCGCCACCCGCTCGGCGTGGTGGTAGCAGTGGTCGATCATCCCCTCGCCGGGTGGGTGGGCGATCTCCAGGGTGCCAATCGGCGTGCGGTCGAGGATCAGGGGGAAGCAGGCGAGCGATCCGTAGCCGGCGAGCGACAGGCGGCGCTCCTCGTCGAAGCGCTGGGCGGTGGGGTCGAGGTGCTCCACGACCACCGCCGCCCGCCGCTCCAGCGCCCCGCCGCAGACGCAGCGGCCACGGTCCACGGCGTGGCCGGCGCCGGGGGTGAGCCGTCG
>CAZRGD010000243.1:0-4596 GCA_964599505.1 uncultured Nitrospirota bacterium
CGCTCGACCACCTCGCCGATCTTCACCCCCGGGGTCGAGGCGCCGGCGGTGAGGCCGACGGTGGCGGGTCGGGAGGGCAGCCACGGTCGCGCCTCGATCACCGGCGCCTCGCCGGGCGGCTTGTGGCGGAGACGGTCAGCGGCCATAAGGTCGGCGGCCTCCTCGATGTGGAAGGTGGCGCAGTGGCCGGCGGCGATCTCCGCCAGGTGGCCGGTGTTCGACGAGTTGAAGCCGCCCACCACCACCATGAGATCGGGCCGCTCTCCCTCCACCAGCTTTCTGACCGCCTGCTGCCGCTTCTCGGTGGCGCCGCAGATGGTGTCGAAGGAGCGAAACCGCCCGCCGACCGACCCCCCGTAGCGTGCCACCATCGCCCCCTCCAGACATCCGGCGATCTCCAGCGACTGGCTGGCGAGCATGGTGGTCTGGTTCGCCAGACCGATCCACGCCAGGTCACGGCGCGGGTCGAAGCCGGGGGAGCAGGCGGGGCCGAGGGCGGCCATGAAGGCGTTGGGCTTCAGCTCACCACGGATCGCCGCCGCCACCACCTGCGCCTCGCCGAGGTCACCCACCACCACGAAATGGCCGTCGCCGCCGTGGATCGCGCGCGAGCTCGTGGCCTGGATCTCCTCATGGTGGAGCTTGCCGTGGATGATGGTGGTGAAGCCGTCGCGGGCGTTGCGCTCGACGTTGCGCCAGACGTTCATCACCGAGCCGCAGGTGGTATCCACCAGGAGGCAGCCGGTCCCACGCAGCCGCGCCAGAGTCGCCTCGGGGATGCCGAAGGCGGGGACGATCACCACATCTTCCGGCGCCAGACGGCCGTAGTCACCCTCCAAGAAGCGAATCCCCATCGCCTCCAGCCGCCGGTTCACGTGCGGGTTGTGGATGATCTGGGTGGTGAGGAAGAGGCGGCGGTCGGGGAAGCGGGCACGGGTCTCGTAGGCGAGGTCCACCGCCCGGTCAACGCCGTAGCAAAAGCCGAGGGTGTCGGCGACGACCACCGTCACCCCCCCCTCCTCCAGCCGGTTACCGTTCTCCCGGATCCACGCCAGCACGTCGGAGCCATACTCCGCGTCGACCTGCGGGGTGATCTCCTTGCGCAGACCGAAGCCGCGGCGAATGTAGAGAGAGTCGAGCATGGCGTCCTCCTTAAGAGCCTCTCGGACTCCAGCCCGATCCACTGGAGCGACATTTCGGCATCGAGCCCACCGGGGCCGCTCAGCAACACCCCCGTCCCGCAGCTTCGCGGGCGGGTGTGGCACCCCCCTCACACCACCAAACGCAGGCCGTCCTCGGCAAGGAGGAGCGGGCCGGCGTAGTGACGACGCAGGGGGGTGATCAGGTCGGCTTCGTCGCACGGCGGGTAGAAGTGGGTAAGGAGCAGGGTCCCGCAGCCACTCGCCGCCGCGATCCGTCCCACCTGCGATGGGATCAGGTGGCCCGGTCCCGGCGCCTCCTCCGGGTTGGCGCACTCACACACCAGCAGGTCGGTCCCGGCGGCGAGACGGGCCAGCTCGTCGGTGTACTCGGTGTCCCCCGAAAAGCAGATCGAGCGGCCGGTGGCGACCTCCTCGACACGAAGGGCGACGGAGGTCTCGATGTGGCGCATCGGCCGACTGACCACCCGGAAGCCGTCGCCTTCCCAACCGTCCTCACCGTCGGTAGCGAGCTCGTGGAGGTGGAGCTCGAAGCCGTCCGGCTCCAACCAGTGGCCGTAGACCGCCTGCTGCGCCGCCAAAAAGGTGCCGAAGCCGCGCCCCGCCACCACCTCCAAAGGACGGGTGCGCGGCGGGTCCTGACCGTAGCGGCAGGCGAAGAGGAAGGGGACCACGTCGGCGACGTGGTCCGGGTGGGTGTGGGTGTAGCAGAGGCAGTCGACCTGCTCCGGCCCGATGGAGAAACGGGCGAGCTGGCGCATCGTCCCCGGTCCGGAGTCGATCTGCAGCCGCCTCCCCGCCACCGCCACCGAGTAGCCCGCGGCACACCGCCGTACCGACGGGACCGCCGTCCCCGAACCCGTAACCAGAAGCTCCATAGCGCTCTTACCCCCGCCCGTAACCGACGAAAAGAGGACCACGAAAAGCCGGTGCGGGAAAGGGCACAATCGTCGGACATCTTCTCCGTATAAAACCACGAAGCCCACGAAGGAGGTGGAATCTCGGAGGCGCTACATTATAGACCCCACCCCGGCCGTGACATGCGGGATCCACGTGCCTTGTTCCGCCTCCCGTCTCCCCCTTCGTGGATTCGCGCAAACAAGAACGCCCCCGGTAACGTCGCCTACGACGTGAAGGGGAAGCCCTTGTTTTCACCATGAAGAGCATGAAGGATATGAAAGGAGACCGGCAGGGAACCACGGTCCCGATGGCGCCCCACTGGCAGGCCCGTCGAGACTACCGATCGAGCAAAGGAGGGGCGGCAACGCTCCAACCCTTGTGCGAGCCCTTCATGATCTTCATGTCCTTCATGGTGAGCCGTGTCGTTTTCCCACCACCGTGCCATCGGTGAAGATCAAGGTGAGCCGATGCGCGCCCACTGCATTGGGCATCATTGGCTTCCGGCGAGCCACCATTTCTGCGGATCCTCTTCGCGCTCTTTGCGTCTTCGCGGTGAATCCCCCCTCCCAGGCAGCAAGCTGCTTCTACCCACGACTCCGGCGATCCGCGCCTCACCGTGCGGGTGAAGGATCCCAGGACCGCCGATCGGGAAACTGGCATCGCGCGGTGCATTCCGGGCGGGGCGGGCCTACCCTACCGTCTCGCCGCCCTCCGGCGGCGCCCTCTCTTGGAGCCGATGATGATCGAGCCGTGGCCCGAAATCTCTCACCGTACCCTGGTCACCACCCCCATCTTCACCCTCGACGAGCGGCGCCGGTGCCACCCGACGAGCGGCATCGAGCACCCCTTCTACGTCCTCGAGACGGGGTCGTGGGTGAACATCATCGCCATCACTTCGGACGACGAGGTGGTCCTGGTGCGCCAGTACCGCCACGGCACCAACCAGGTCCACCTGGAGATCCCCGGCGGCTTGGTGGACCCGGGGGAGGAGCCCGAGCAGGCGGCGGTACGGGAGCTCCTGGAGGAGACCGGCTACACCGGCGAGGTGGCCTACATCGGCGAGGTCCACTCGAACCCCGCCATCCTCAACAACACCACCTACTCCTATGTGGTGCGCAACGCCCGCCTCACTGCCCCCCCGGACCTGGACGCCA
Organism: uncultured Nitrospirota bacterium; assembly: GCA_964599505.1. GTDB lineage: Bacteria > CG2-30-53-67 > CG2-30-53-67 > CG2-30-70-394 > CG2-30-70-394 > CG2-30-70-394. Next base: position 3,215 of record CAZRGD010000243.1, read on the forward strand.
CCGAGGAGATCGAGGTGGTCACGCACCCCCTGGCCGACGTCCCTGACCTCATTCGTACCCGGGTGATCAGCCATGCCCTGGTTGTCTGCGCCTTCCACCACCTCTCCCTTTTGTGACGGGCGGCTGATGCACCCCATCTTTGCGCCGCGTCCTCGCCCGCGCTCCTGCGGAGTACAGACGTACGCCTCGTCGCTCGGGCTGCGGGTCGGCACAAATCTGGGGCACCTCAGCCACCCTACAACCGGAGGGATGGCGCTGTTCTGAAACAGAGTGCGGGGAGATCCACTCGACCTCCGGGACGACCGATGGGCGCGGCTTCTAGCCGCGACACTGGGCCGGAGGAGTGGCTATTCGCCCCCATCTTCCGCCAACCGTAGCCCCACGGTGATGTAGTGGACACCGGAGACGACGGTGGCCAGCGCTGTGGCAACGTACAGCGGCGCGAGGGGGAAGGGGGTGGCGGGTGCCCTCCACCCCTCCACCAGCAACGCCGCGGCGGTCGCCATCTGCAGGAAGGTGGTGAGCTTGCCCAGCAGCGACGGCGCCATGGTGAAACGGCCGATCCGCAGATAGATGAGGTAGACCGCCGAAACGATGAGGACGTCGCGCACCACGATGACGGCGACGAGCCACGCCGGCGCCTTGCCGACGTACGCCAGGGCGACGTAGCAGCCAAGGAGCAGCGACTTGTCGGCGAGGGGGTCGAGGAAGGCGCCGAGACGACTCTGCTGATGAAGCACCCGGGCCAGCAGTCCGTCGAGGCCATCGGTGACCGAGGCGACGACAAAGAGGGCAAGGGCCACCTCGAGGTGACCCCGAAGGATGGCGATCCCCGCCACCGGCGCGGCGACGATTCGCAGGGAGGTAAGAATGTTGGGGATGGTCACGGCCACGGTCAATCGTAGCAGCGGCGCGACGCCGGGGCGATCCGCGCCCCCTCGGCTGACACAGGATCCAAAACCGCGGCCGCACGCCGCCGGTAGGAGCCGGCTCCCGCCGGCGATACCGGCCCCATCTTGAGATTTGGGGGACCGGCGGGGCCTTCGGCCCCGATCGTGAGCGGGAGCTCGCTCCTACCTCGCCACAGATCGTCGGCTCTGTTTTTCACCTCAGGGCAATTGCGTTGATCTCCCAAGGAGATGGCACCATTCCTGGAGTTGTTGCTGCTCACCCACAAGGTGAAGAGTGAGGTCGTGGGTGTCGTGTGATGTAGGGCCAGAACCAAGAGTCGCCCGGAAGGCAAGATTCACCACAGAGGTCGCCGAGGTCTCGCTCCAGACCACCGGCAGCGCTGGCCCCCCGGCGCGCGGAGGACCTTGCCCTGCAAGGATGCACCATGAAGACCCTATGGAGTGACCGGCTCCATTTCGTAGGGTGGCGTC
>CAZRGD010000244.1:0-4591 GCA_964599505.1 uncultured Nitrospirota bacterium
GCCTCCCCCTCCGGCAAGACCAGACCGGCGGAGATCACCACCTTCATCGCCTCCTCCACGGTCAGCTCCAGGGGGCGGGTGGCGGCGGCGGGGACGAGGAGCAAGAAGCCGCTGGTGGGGTTGGGGGTGGTGGGGACGAAGAGGGTGAGGTGGTCACCCGCCAGGGGTGCGGCCACCGCACCGCGTGCCTCGCCGGTCACGAAGGCGACGGCCCAGGTCTCCGCCTTGGGATACTCCACGAGGACGACGCGGGAGAACTGGTGCTCCTGGGTCCCCACCACCGCATGGACCACCTCCCGCGCCCCCTTGTAGACCGGCCGGACGATGGGGATGTTTGCCAGGACCGCCTCCCCCCACGCCACCAGGCGGCGACCCACAAAGTTGCGCGACAGCGCCCCCACCAGGGGGATCCCGACGATCAGCAGGATCACCCCAAGCCCCGGCACCTGCCACCCGAGGTAGTGGGCCGGCAGGTCGCCCACCGCCCGATCCAGCAACCGCACCGCCCCGCGCAGGAGAAAGAAGGTAAGAAAGAGCGGCACCACCACCGCCAGCCCGGTGAGGAAGCTGACCCGGAGCTGGTGGCGAAGGGAGCGGAGGAGGGGCATGGCGGAGGGGGAGGCGACGACCGGTGGCTGATGCTGGCACCACCACCCCGCGCCATCAACGGCGGGGGTGCGGTCGCGCTATGCTCCCGGCGCCCATACCCACCTCCCCCTTCTCTCATGGACCCTACCCCCACACGCGGCCGATTGATCACCCTCGAAGGGGGCGACGGCGCCGGCAAGTCGACCCAGGCGGCGCTCCTCGCCGAGCGGCTGCGCGCCGCCGGGGTGGAGGTGGTGTCGACCCACGAGCCGGGGGGAACACCCCTCGGGCAGGAGATCCGGCGCCTCCTCGTGACCCCGGGCGGCGACCCGCCGGTGGTACGCGCCGAGCTCCTCCTCTACCTCGCCGATCGAGCGCAGCACGTGGCGCGGGTGATCGCGCCGGCGCTGGCGCGCGGCGCGTGGTTGGTGTGCGACCGCTTCGTCGACTCCACCATCGCCTACCAGGGGGCGGGGCGGGGGCTCGACGAGAAGGAAGTTACCGACCTCTGTCGCCTCGCCACCGACGGCGTGTGGCCCGACCTCACCCTCTGGCTCTCCCTCGACCCGGCAGTGGCCGCCCACCGCCGCGCCGGCCGCGGCGGGGCCGACCGGATGGAGCTGGAGGGGATCGCCTTCCAGGAGCGGCTGGTCGCCGCCTTCGCCCGCCTCGCCGCCACCGAGCCCGAGAGGTGGCGAGAAGTGGCGGCGGAGGGCGACGTGGCGGCGGTCGCGGCAGGCATATGGGCGGCGGTGGCGGACCGCTTCCCAGCGGTGACGGGGTAGACGGCCCGGACTGGGCGTCGCCGGTATGACCGGGCAAGGCCGGTGCGGCCCGGAAGGCCAATCTATGGATTGAGCCGCAAATGGGGCGCGAATGGACGCGAATCAGACAGACCGGCAAGTCTGACGTCACCGGTGCTAACAACAGGCGTGCAGCAGGCTGGAAGCCACTTGTTCACCATGAAGAGCATGAAGGGGGAAGAAGCGGAGTGCCCACGTGAGGTTCAGCGGTCCCGTACGAGTGGCCGCCGCGATCCACCCATAATCGCCCGAAGCAACGGACCACTCCATGGCGCCGGCACCCCTCACCTTCACGACCTTCATGCTCTTCATGGTGAAAGCGGTGTCGGGGATGGAGCCCAACGCGCCCACGCGGTTCGCGCCACCCAATCGGCAAGCCAACGCTCCCTCTGCGTCTCCGTGCCTCTCGTAGAACGTGAGCCTGTCGAAGACTGCGCGAGACCCCAGCCGACGACTATGGAGCCTCGGGGACGATTGTTCGGGCTGCCCATCCTCGTCATGATCGGCGGCCCGCAGGAGTGACCCTTCCTCCACTGTGCGTCCACCGCCCTCCGCCCTCGCCATGACCCCCGACCTCCCCATCCACCCCCGTGCCCGTCGCCGTCTGGAGGCGATCGTCGCGAGCCGCAACTGGGCCCCCGCCTACCTCCTCGCCGGATCGGCGGGGAGCGGTCTGGAGCGGGCCGCCGCCTGGCTCGCCGGTGCGATCCTCTGCACCGACGCCGAGCCGCCGTGCGGGCGGTGCCTCGCCTGCCGCCAGGTCGCAGACCACAACCACCCGGACCTCGCCCGCTTCGCCCCGGCGGAGGCAAAGCGGAAATCGGGCAAGGAGGGCCCGATCGACGTGATCCGCCGGATGATCGCCCACCTCGCCCTGCGCCCCACCGCCTCCAGTCGCCAGGTGGTCCTCCTCGACGGCGTCGACCGGCTCGCCCCCCCCGCGGCGAACGCCCTCTTGAAGACCCTGGAGGAGCCGCTGGGCGGCGCGGTCCTTATCCTCACGGTGCGCAACCCGACCGCCCTCCTCTCCACCATCGTGAGCCGCTGCCAGGAGGTCCGCCTGCCCCTGCCGGACGAGGCCGCGCTGGCAGCGGGTGGCGGGGGCGGCGGCCGGGCGGAGGGGGAGGCGCGCCTGCATGCGCGGGTGGCCGCGGCGCAGATCGGGGAGGCGGCACGCCTGGCGCCGGAGCGGCTGGCCACTGAGTGGCAGGTGTGTAGCGAGGTGTGGCGGCTCCTCGTCGGCGGCGACCCGGGAACGGTCATCGCCTGGGTCGACCAGGCGGTGAAGGGGCGCGACGCCGCCCTCGACGGGTGGCTCGCCGCCCTCGGCCTCTGGCTCCGCGACGGCATGCTCCTGGCCGCGGGGCGGCCGGAGGAGGCACTCGCCTTTCCGGAGATCGCCCGCCACCTTCCCTCCGCCGACCGGCCGCCGGCCACATTCTTCGAGCAGGCCGCCGACCACCTCCTCACCGCCCACCGCCAGCTCACCGCCAACGGGCAGGCAAAATTGGTGATCGGCGAGCTCCTCCTCACCCTCCAACGAGACCTCGCGGTCGCCGGAGGAGGCGGCTACCCTGGTCCTCCCGCCCACGTCGCGGTGGGAAGAGGTCGTTGAGCATGGCGCGCGTCACCACCATCAGCCTGGACAACCGACCGCTCCAGGTGGAGTGCACCTGCGGTGACCTCGACCTCGCTCTCCACGACCGCGTGGTCGCCCAGGCGGAGCACGGCCTGGTGGTGGGCAAGGTCGTCATCGTGCCACGATCGGAGAGCGGCGAGCGGCCCCCCCGCGCCCGGGTGGTGCGCCGGATGACCCCCGAGGACGAGGCGAGCGTCGCCGAGTTGAAGATTCTCGACGCCAAGGCGTTCCTCTACGCCAAACGGCGGATCGGTGAGCGCGAGATGCCGATGCGCCTGCTTTCCGTCCACCACCGCTTCGACGCCAAGCAGGCAACCTTCTTCTTCTCCGCCGAGCGGCGGGTCGACTTTCGCGACCTGGTGCGCGAGCTCGCCTACCAGTTCCGCATCCGAGTGGAGATGCGCCAGGTGACCCAGCGCGAGGCGCCGCAACTCCTCGACGGCCTCGGGCCGTGCGGCCGACAGCTCTGCTGTAGCGGCTACATCCACCAGTTCCAACCGGTCTCCGTGCGGATGGCCAAGATGCAGGGGATCTCCCTCAACCCGACCAAGCTCTCCGGCTGCTGCGGCAAGCTGAAGTGCTGCCTGCGCTACGAGCAAGACGGCTACGAGGCGTTCCACAAGGGGCTGCCGAAGCGCGGTGCCGAGGTGACCGTGGACGGGATGAAGAGCACGGTCCTCACCCACCAGTACGTCCGCCGCATCACCCTGGTGGCGCGCAGCGACGGCGAGCGGGTCACCGTCCCGACCGATGCCCTACGCCCGGGCGCACCGGAGCCAATCTATAGCGACCGGCCGCCGGTCCCCCCCGCAGCACCCACCGAGGAGGCGCGACCGAAGGCGAAGCCGAGGCCGAGACCCAAGCCTAAGTCCAGGCCACAGAAGCAGTCGGCGAGCACCCCCGTCGCGAAGCCAGATCCCGAGCGGGCGGAGACGGCAGCCCCGAAGCGCAAGCGTCGCCGTCGGCGCCGCGGGCGGGGCCGAGGTCGCAGCGGTCAGGGCGGCGGCGCATCCGCGCAGTGAGCCACCCGTAGGGTGCTGCCGGTGTCGTGGAGGGCAAGCCGCAATGGACTCAGGACGGACTGTGACGGCAATCGAGTAACCCCCGGATCCCATGCCGCCCGGCGGGAAATTCGCCACGGAATCCACGGAAGGGCACGGAAGGGGCGAGAGCGCGCGGCGGAGGGGATACCGCCAACAGGGTCGAGGAAATCACCAGGTGATCACGGTGCAAGCCTGGAAGGCGATTTCGCCACAGAGGACAGAGAGGACAGAGAGAACTGCAAAGGAAAGGTGCTTTCCTCCTCTTCGGCCTCGCAATGAATCGCCACGGGGTTGCCGTGAAAGAGGACGGCGCAAAATCGTGTTGTTTTCTGATGTAGTTCTCTGTGCCCTCTGTGCCCTCTGTGGCGAAATCGCCTTCCGGGAGCCCCCCACCTTCCGGCCGAGGAGTGGAGCGACGCCGTACCTGAAAACGCCTCCCCCCTCTCCTAAGTGGATAGGATGCCACTCGCCATGCTCAACCTCTTGCTCTCAAGACGAAGCACGCTGTCCGTCATGAG